>JASJGS010000001.1:0-43377 GCA_033791445.1 Bacteroidales bacterium
TCGTAAATAAAACGTTTATCAAACCATCCGTGTTCACCAAGGTAAAATCCCTGGTCGGAAGTATAAACAACAATTGTGTTTTCAGTTAGTCCATTATCATCAAGGTATTGTAGTACTTCACCCACCCCTTCATCAACCGCAGCAATACAACCCAGGTAATCCTGCATATAGCGCTGGTATCTCCATTTCATCAGATCTTCCTGCGACATGTTTGGGTAATTCTTTTTAAATTCCTCATTCATTGGACCATATACAGCATCCCAAGCAGCCCGCTGTTCAGGTGTTTGCCTGCCTAAATTATGTTTTAATGCATTTTTATCCCAGTTTGAGGTTTCCGGAATTCCCAATTCATCCATTACCTCAGGATAAATTTTTGAATCTCCTGCCCAGTTCATGTGGGTTAATAAGTTCATCTCAGCTGTTTGAGCAGCTGTACCTCTACCTTCATAAGTGTCAAAAAGAGTTTTGGGCTCTTGAAAGCTTTTCTTAATGAACTCTTTATAATGTCTTTCCGCAGGAAGCCATTCCCTGTGGGGTGCTTTGTGCAAATACATTAGCAGGAAAGGTTTGTCTGGGTCTCTTTCTTCCTCCAGCCAGTTTAGGGTCATATCTGTTATTATATCAGTAGTATAGCCTTCAACTATTATATCTCCCTCATTCCTGGTTATGAATTTAGGATTGTAATAGTTTCCCTGGCCAGGTAAGATCTTAAACTGGTCAAAGCCTTTGGGATTATTGCCAAAGTGAAGCTTTCCAAACATAGCAGTCTGGTATCCCTCCTTTTGCAGAATTTGTGGAAAGGTTATCTGGGTAGTGTCAAATGGAAATCGATTGTCAATCTTCCCGTTCAAATGACTGTGTTTTCCTGTAAGGATTACGGCACGTGATGGGGCACAAATGGAATTGGTGACACAAGCATTTGAAAACAACAATCCTTCTTCTGCAATCCGATCAATGTTCGGTGTTTCTGTTAGGGTTTTGTCGTAAGCACTTATAGCCTGATAGGCATGGTCATCTGACATTATAAAGATAATGTTGGGTCTTTTGGTGTCAACTGAATCAGACTTTTGTTTACCCACCTGGCAGGATGATATTGCCACTATAATGGCTGATAAGAATAGTATATTTTTTATTTTCATAATTTAATAATTGATATGAATGGATTAGGATAGGTCAAAGATAAATAAATTACATTGCTTATAGTGGATTAATAATTACACGTTTTCAAGCATATCTTTCAAGCCCTGAAGCACCATTTGCCATGCATTTTGTGCATGTTCCAGGGCTTGATCATTGGCAAATCCCTTTTGGTTTAAGCTCAAAGTAGTTTGGTCTATCTCATCCTTTAGCTGATATGTAACAATTGAGTAGTTTTCAATTTTATCTTCAAGGCCGGAAAAGCTACTCCAATAATTGTATTTGAGTAGGTTACCTGGTTCCACAACAAGAATATTTCCTTTGTCCATATATTTGTGGCCGTCAAATTCTCCTTGGAAAATTAGCGGACTACCAACTTTCCAGTCAGTGACAACCTCGGTTCCAAAGAAATATACTTTTATCTTGTCTGGATTGGTTATAGCATCCCATACAGTGTCGCTATCTGCTTTGATTTCAATGATTTTAGTCACTTCAAGATTTACATTCATTTTTTTATTTTTAAGTTATTGGAACTTGTTTAATTTCTATTCAGAACTTAAGGAAGTCGCAAGAATTTCAGATAATTCCTCCATACTTACATTTTTAGCTTTGATTTTACCTTCTGGGTCAATCAGGAAATTTTGCGGGATGGCTCGTACACCATATAATTTTGAGATATCGTCCCAGCCTTTTAAATTTGATGCATGATTCCATTCGTTTATCCTGTCATCCTTTATTGCTTTTATCCAGCTCTCTTTTGATTCATCAACTGAAATGCTTAAAATAGTGAAATTGCTCCCCTTAAAATGATTAAATACTTTTAATATTTCAGGATTTTCCTTTCTGCATGGGGCACACCAGGATGCCCAGAAATCCAAAAGCAGATATTTCCCATAAAAATCTGATAATTGAGTTTCATCCCCATCAATGTTCGGTATCCTGAAGTTAGGTGCTTTCTCACCAGGAGCACTTAATTTTATGCTCTCATACAGTTCAATCAGATGCTTATAATAAATACTTTCTTTAACCGGATCAGAGAAACCTTCCATAATAGTTTCCATTGTATCGCGAGAGAACTCATTTATTTGAAACTGGTAGTAGGCAGTGAAGGCCGAAAAAGTATAATCAGAATACCTGGTCATTATTTCCATTCCTGCATCCTTTTCGAATATTTGATCTAAGCTGTACTTTCTAAACAAACTATCTTCCCTAGAACCCTGAACGGATACCTTTTCTAGATCTTTAGTATCAAAATTGATTTGGATTCTGCTATTTTCAAGAAAAAAGGGGACGCCATTTTTATTATCATTTATAAAAATTGAATGCAGGTAAGGGGTTTCCACACTTCCTTTAAAAGAAAACTTTCCACGAAAAATGGATGTAGAGTCTACAATAAGTTTTTTATTTGTTACTAAATCAAGTTTTGCTAAGAATACTCTGCCTGATTCAATGTTACTAGCCTTCCCAATAATTTTATAATTGTTATTTGGATTGGTTGATTTACATGATTGGCTAAAAAAAAGTAGGTTGAGGAATAGGAATGTAGCAGGAAGAATGTAAGACTTTTTCATATTGAAATTTGAATTTCTTTCATGAGACCAGCTGAGCGAAGATATTAAAAAATAGAAAAATGAGATAAAATGATGGTTCATAGTTTCACTGTTTAACATTTTACAGAGCTTGTAAACGGCCGAGGTACAGAATGTAAAGATGCCTTAGTCGTCAATTTAAATTGGTTCTTTTTAAAAATAGCGTTTATTTTAACTGCATGTTAATAAATGATTTGAATTAAAACTGTTTCAATACGGAATTGATATTATTATACCATAAATTTTTATAGCTATGGAAAAGCAAGGCAAATTTAATCGTCGAGGATTTCTGAAATCATCTGTCATTGGTGCTACAGGACTGGTTGCTGGCCAAAGCGTTTTAGCAAAAGCGCAAGGATCGAGTATTTCAGAACCTAAGAGCGAGGAGAAAACTATTTACCGGACATTGGGTAAAACAGGCATTAAATTGCCGATTGTTAGCATGGGTGTAATGCGTGCAGATAACCCTAATCTGGTGAAAGCCGCTTTAGCCAAAGGGGTTACTCACCTCGATACAGCCCATGGTTACCAAAAGGGGAAGAATGAGGAAATGCTAGGTGTGCTTCTTCAGGATTATCCTCGTGATTCATATACTATTGCAACGAAAATAAAACAACCAGGAGCAGATCGTAAAACAGGAATGTACAATGATGAAGCAACAGAACAGACTTTCCTTGACATGTTCGCGATAAGCATGGAAAGACTGAAACTCGATTATGTTGATATTCTTTATCATCATATGCCTCCATCAGGTGCAGCCTCTCTTCATGAACCTACGGTGAAAGCCATGAAGAAGCTTCAGAAGCAGGGGAAAGTGAAATTTTTGGGAGTATCTACTCACAGTAAAGAGCCAGAAATCCTGCAGACAGCGATTGATAGTGGAGTTTATGATGTAGTACTAACGGCATACAACTTTAAGCAAGATCATGTTAAAGAATTAACGGAATCCATTAATAAAGCAGCAGAGGCAGGAATTGGTATTGTTGCCATGAAAACTATGGCTGGAGGATTCTATGATAAGGAAAGACAAAACCCCGTAAATACTAAAGCTGCCTTAAAGTGGGCTATGCAAAATCCAAATGTTCATACCAGTATTCCGGGCTACACTAATTTTGATATGCTGGATGAGAGCTTTGGTATAATGGCTGACCTTCCACTTACTGAAAAGGAAAAAATGGACCTTAAAGAAGGCACCAACCTGGCTTCCCTATATTGTAATGGATGCCGTGAATGTATACCTCAATGTAAAAAGGAACTTCCTGTGAATGATTTAATGAGAGCATACATGTATACCTATGGGTATAAAAACCTTGAAAAGGCACATAGTTTGCTTAGTTCACTCGAAATTGATGACAACCCTTGTAAGGATTGTCATAACTGTACCATTAGTTGCACTGCTGGATTCAATATTTCACAGAAAATAAGTGATGTCAGCCGACTGATGACTGTGCCAGAGGATTTTATTACCTGACGGGTATTTGAGACCTAATTCTTATGATATAATTTTTTATTCAAGCAACCTTATAAAAGGCTGCATAAATATCCTATTGTACTAATTCTGGAAGCTTCATGAAAAACAGAAAAAAGTACTCCAAAACAGGTTTGTGAGACCTAGTAAATATGACAATTATTATAAATTCATGAAGAGAAAAATTATATATTTACCGCCAATATTATTCAACTAAACTGTATTTTTTATCATCATAACCCAAAACAACAATTAGTATGAAAAAAAGAAATCTATTATTTTTCTTATTCCTGAGCCTGTTTCCGGCTATGTCATTTGCCAGTGAGGCGGATTTAGTAATTCCTGATGCAATTAAGTCTCAAAATATATTGTATTGGGGTTTTCTAATAACATTTGCCGGATTTATGTTTGGCCTTTACCAATTTGTCCAGGTCAAAAAAATCAGAGCATATCAATCCATGCTTGAGGTGGCCGATGTCATTTTTCAAACTGCAAAAACCTATCTCATTCAGCAGGGGAAACTTCTTGCTATCCTTTTTCTTTTTGTAGGATCAGCAGTAGCATTTTATTTTGGATATCTTTCGGATGCTGAATTTGGATTTAGCGGTGTAGCTATAATACTTGGCTGGACCATTATCGGAATATTGGGATCATATAGTGTGGCCTGGTTTGGTATTCGAATGAATACACTGGCGAACTCAAGAATGGCATTTGCCTCACTCGAAAGGAAGCCCATAAAATTGTTAAATATTCCGTTAAGTGCTGGGATGAGTATTGGAGTTGTTTTGATCTCCCTTGAGCTTATCATGATGTTGATTATTTTATTATTTGTACCTGGGAAGTATGCCGGTGCAAGCTTTATTGGATTTGCCATTGGTGAATCGCTCGGAGCATCTGCCTTAAGGATTGCAGGTGGTATTTTTACAAAGATAGCTGATATCGGCTCCGACCTTATGAAGGTGATATTCAAGATTGGAGAGGATGATCCCAGGAATCCTGGTACCATCGCCGATTGTGTGGGTGATAATGCTGGAGATAGTGTTGGACCTACTGCTGATGGTTTCGAAACCTATGGTGTAACAGGTGTTGCCTTAATTTCCTTCATATTACTTGCCGTGACAAACATTGATTTCCAGGTCCAATTACTGACCTGGATATTCTTAATGAGAATTTTAATGATTGTCACCTCCATTGTATCCTACTGGATCAATGGTGCAGTGACTAAGGCCAGATACCAGAATGCCGATGATCTTGATTTTGAAAAGCCACTTACTTCACTGGTTTGGATCACTTCCATATTATCAATAATTGTTACCTTTATTATAAGTTATCTGACCATAGGTGATTTACCTGAGAAATTATGGATAAGCTTATCCGTAATTATTAGTGCAGGTACTTTAGGTGCAGCCGTGATTCCTGAGTTTACAAAGATTTTTGTCAGTCCAAAATCTGCCCATGTGAAAGAGATAGTTGAAGCCTCAAAGCAGGGTGGTGCATCTTTAACTATATTGTCTGGTCTGGTAGCGGGTAACTTTAGTGCATTCTGGAAAGGTATGGTATTCTTCTTGCTTATGTTTATAGCTTATTATGCAAGCACTTTTGCGCTGGAAGATTTTATGATTTATCCATCCATTTTTGCATTTGGCCTGGTTGCCTTTGGTATGTTGGGGATGGGTCCGGTAACCATCGCTGTTGATAGTTATGGCCCGGTTACGGATAATGCCCAATCAATTTATGAATTATCATTAATTGAGGAAGACAAGGAAACAGCTACCGTAGAGATTGAAAAAGAGTTTGGCTTTACTCCCGACTTTGAGAAATCCAAATATTATCTTGAAGCCAACGACGGGGCAGGAAATACCTTTAAGGCCACTGCAAAACCTGTGCTGATTGGTACAGCAGTAGTAGGAGCAACAACCATGATATTTTCGCTGATACTTGTAATTCAGCACACCTTGGGTGTTGAACCCTCTACCGTTTTAAACTTACTGAATCCATACACCATAATGGGCTTCTTACTGGGTGGTGCTGTTATTTACTGGTTTACAGGTGCGTCTATTCAGGCAGTAACTACAGGTGCTGCAAGAGCGACAGAATATATAAAGCAGAATATAAATCTAGATCCAAATGCTCCTAGGAAAGCTGATGTTGAGAAGTCGAAATCTGTGGTTAAAATATGCACTCTATATGCTCAAAAAGGCATGTGGAATATATTTATAGCCATTTTCTCCTTTGCTTTAGCATTTGCGTTTATTTCTGCCCCAGGAGCTTCAAATGCTCCAGTTTCATTGTTCATTAGTTATCTGATTTCTATTGCATTCTTTGGATTGTACCAGGCTATATTTATGGCAAATGCCGGGGGCTCATGGGATAATGCCAAGAAGGTAGTGGAAGTGGATATGAAAGAAAAAGGAACAGAGTTACATGCTGCGGTTGTTATTGGTGATACGGTGGGTGACCCTTATAAAGATACCTCCTCAGTTTCGCTAAATCCAATTATTAAGTTCTCAACATTATTTGGATTGTTAGCTATGGAGATTGCAATTAGCGCACAATTTAGAGATATTGCTCCGTATTTTGGGGTTGCATTTTTAATCGTTGCTTTAATATTTGTTTACCGGTCTTTCTATAAAATGAGAATTAAGGATAATTAAAAAATCTCGTTTTACAAAATATAAAAAGAGGGCAGTAAGCCCTCTTTTTTTGTGCTTGTATATTATAGATGGTGACTTAAAATGATGTATGCTCTTGTCCTTCAAATTTGTTCCTTTCAAATATCCAGTTGGAGGGAGAAATTTTTCCATGTGGAACAAGTTTCCGGTAAAGATTATATGGCAGATTGCTGGATTTCAACCCATTATTTAATCTTATTATATGAGGAATAAGCCTCGATAGCTTTCTTTTGAGAGAGATTTTTTGCTTCCGTTGATAATCTGTAATGGATAAGTCTCCAACAAATTGTGCCCAGCCTATGGACCCACAAAGGCCACAATCTCCATATTTTTCTGATGATAATATTTTTTCTACAAATACTTTAATAGGACCTTCAAATTTATGTAGAACATCATGTAAAGCAACAATGGCACCTGGTTGAAGAAAGCGATTGAAAGCCTGCAAATCATTCAATGCACCTGAATAGGTATGATCTCCGTCTATCCATAGAACTTTTATAGGTAAATTCCACTTTTCTGATAATTCAGATGATTGGAGCTGTTCAAACTTAACTATATTTGCCACTTCAAAATTTGACAGGTTTTTCCTAAATATTTCTGGAAGAATTTCTAACTCAGTACAGTCAGGATCAGTAGTGGAGGGCAGGGTTAAAGGGTCGCAGGCAAAAATCCTTTTATGGCCTGCTGCTAAAGCTGAGCGTGCAATAATAATGGTGGATTTTCCTTTATAGCTTCCTATTTCTAAAATTTCACCTTTGGCCTTTAAAAAAGGAAGTACAGACAGGAAGCTAACTTCTTTTTCGGTGAGATGTCCCTCCAATTGTTCAGAAATTGAAACGGCATTTTTTTCGTTTTGTTCAATCTCCTGGATGGACATTTAGATTTCCATTTGTAGTTTAGATCAAATAATGCAGATACTTATCAGGACTTGGCTATTACTTATAGGTTTTAAGAGAAAAATCTTCTCCATCAAATACTCCATATGTAAAATGCTTGATCCAGTCACCCAAATAGATGAACCTTGAACCATTTTGCAAACTTATATCAATGGGTATATGCCGATGTCCAAATATAAAGTAATCAAAATGTTCACTTTTAAGCTGTTCATAAGCAAATTGCACCAGCCATTCGTTTTCCTCACCCAGGAAAGTAGAAGCAACTCTTGATTGTCGACTATCCTGTGATAACTTTGAGGCTAGCCAAACAGCAAAATTAGGGTGTAAACGGGCAAACATCCATTGCAGGGAGGGGTTGGTGAATATTTTTTTCAGAAACTTATAGCCACCATCACCAGGTCCTAAGCCATCACCATGTGCAAGGAAGAACTTTTTCCCATTGTATTCCCAGGGAATTCCTTCGCGATGCACAATAACACCAACCTCTTCAGGAAGATAATCAAATATCCATATATCGTGATTCCCGGTAAAAAAATGAACAGGAATGCCACTATCCGTAATTTCTGATAATTTACCCAGTAGGCGGGTAAATCCTCTGGGAACTACTTTTTTGTATTCAAACCAGAAGTCAAAGACATCTCCAAGGAGGAAGATTTCTGAGGCATCCTCTTTTGCCATGTCAAGCCAGCTTACAAATAGTTTTTCTCTTGCCAGGCTTTTTGTGGCATTGGGTGCACCCAGATGCAGATCAGAGGCAAAATATATCTTTTTTTGCTTTTCCAGACCGAAATAAATTTAAAAACCAAAAACTTGTTCCAATTTAATCTTTAATGTCCTGTTATCCAAGTCCCGGGCACTTAAAGTACCATCTTTTTCAACAAAATAATTCATAGGTATTTTCTGAACGTTAAAAGTTCCAACGATTGTTGATTCAGGATATTTAAGATCGCTAACATTTATCCAGGGCAATTCATCATACCGTATGGCATTTTCCCAGTTTTCCTTCTTATTGTCAAAAGAAACCTGATAAATTTTAAACCCTTTTGACTTGTATTTATTGTAAAATGATTTAAGCTGAAGGTTTTTATCAACGCTTTCCTGGTTCCACGATGCCCAAAATGTTAAAAGCACATAATTGCCTCGTAAAGAAGATAGAGATATTGTATCACCCTCAGGTGTTGGTAAAGCAATATCAGGGTGGTCAATTGACGATTCATTTACTAATTTTGACATTCTGGCCATATTTACTCTTGCCAGACCTTTTTCAAAATCAGCTCCTAGTGCTTTCGTATGTTTTGAATCTGGATAATATACTGAGAGTGTATCTGTAACCAGCTTTAGATACTGATAGTCTTTAATATCGTTTAAAATATATGTTTCCGGGTTGTATTTTTGATACAAAGCTTTTATTGAGGAAAGTGAACTAAGATTATTCAAGATAAAACCAATCAGGAATTTTCGTTGATTAAGCATTAGCTGATTGTAACTATCATTAAGGCTTACACTGAGAGAATCAAATCCCGGAGAATCTATATTGCTTCTATACAGCTCGGTTATCGAATCCATTTCGTGTAGGGTATTCCTTAGCTGAACATCAAGTTGCTGCACAAGAATTGATCCTTCTGATCCGGTAACTTCATATTCTGACGATAGATCATTTGTCTTGAATTTTAGTCCAATGTTTTCTCCAGGCAGACCAAGTAAAGAGACAAAATTTCTATTTGAAAAGCTAAGCTGATAAAAATCTGGTTCTGAAACAGGGATCTCAAGTTTGAAGTTTCCGGACTTTTTAATCTTCACTGAATCGAGTGAAATAGGAGTATTTATCTCGATTTTTTCAAGAACAAGATATTTGCCTTCAGCATCAGGTACAGTACCATGGATCTTTATTGTTTCTTGCTTATTACAACCAGCAATAAGAACTGGAATCAGAAAAAATAGAATCTTTTTCATATGATTCAGGCTTTAGCCTGCTTTTATTTCCTTTACACTATAATTACTCAGCAAATACTTCTTCAAGCTTTGCACCCAAAGCTGGTCCTCTAAGATTTACACCAATAACCTTGCCTTCCTTGTCGAGTAGGTAATTGGCTGGGATTGACTGAATATTATAAAGTGGCACTACTGAAGATTGCCAGTATTTTAAATCGCTTACATGTTTCCAGGCACCAAGTTTATCCTCTTCAATCCCTTTAACCCAGCTAGCCTTATCCTTATCCAGGGAAACCTGAAAAATATCGAAGCCTTTATCCTTGTATTTATTATAGTTACTTACAAGATTAGGATTTTCTTGTCTACATGGGCTACACCAGGCTGCCCAGAAATCAAGTAAAACCACTTTGCCCCTTGTTGAGGAAAGGCTAAGGGTTTCACCATCAGGAGTGGGTAGGGAAATCTCTGGTGGTACATCACCCTGATTAATTCCAGCACCACTCATTTCTTCGGCTTTTTTCCTTTCCTTCAGATCAGTTACATGAGAATGCAAGGTGATTACCGGTTCTGATTCAGGATACAATGAATAGAGAGATTTATCAACTTTTTCATAATAATCTATATCAGTTAAGGGATCAAGTATATATTGCCTGGGAGCCAATTGCTGGTACAAGGCCATTAGACTTGCCAGTGATTCAGGATTATCATCAATAAATGAAATGGTAAAATCTCTCATATCATTACCTAGTTCTTCAGACTGCTTGTCTAAATCCTGCATAATAGTTTGAATGTTTGCGCTTTGAACGCTATCCCGGTAGATTTGACTCAAATTTCCAAGGTCTTCAATAACTGAGAGCAATTTCGAGGTGTAATCTTTAAGTAATTCAGAATCTTTAGACCCTTTAATTTCATAATCCGTCATCATGCTTGAGCCATCCGCATTAATCTTCACATTTTCACCTGGGCTTAGAATAAGGGTAATATAGTTATTTGGATCTTTTTCAAGGATGTAAAAATTCGGAGTTTCAATTTCGCTTTTTAGTAAAAAATCACCAGATTCTCCAATTTTTACTGAATCGACTGCTTCAAGACTGTTGGTCCTCATTTCTTTCAGAACAAGCATTTCTCCAGCTGAATTCTCTATTTTCCCACTTAACTCAAAGCTGTTTTTATTTGAATTACAAGAAGTTATGCTTATGGCAATTATTAGTAAATAAAATACTTTTCTCATTCTATATTATTTAAATTCTACAATAATTTTATTTGATAAAAAAACGCTGCGAAGTTAATTAATTTTGGAAGAATTTTAGTATTTTAATTTCGTATTGAAAATCACATGTTATTTTTAGATTAAAATTTTCCAAAACAGGTGATAATCATAAATAATTTTATGAACTTTGTAGCCTAAATTAATAATATAGAGAAGACCTAATCAATACTTTTCGTCGATTAAAAAGAAATTACATGAGCTATTTGAAATTTGATAAATCACAACTAATTAATCTGGAATATTCATTAGATAAGGAAATATTAAGGGCAAACCGCGCCGGATCATACGCTTGTACATCATTGATAGGATGCAATACCCGCAAATATCACGGTCTCCTGGTTAGCCCTATTGATAACTTTTCTGGTGAAAAGTATGTACTTCTTTCCTCCCTGGATGAGACAGTAATTCAGCATGATAGAGAATTTAGAATTGGGATACATAAATACGAAGGTGATAAATATGAACCCAAAGGTCATAAGTATGTAAGGGATTTTGAAGCGGAGCTTATGCCAAAAGTAATTATCAGGGTAGGAGGTGTTGTTTTGTCGAAGGAAAAAATCCTGACAGAGAATGAAGAACAAATCCTTATTCGTTATACTTTACTTGATGCACATTCTGATACATGCTTAAGGCTTAAGCCTTATCTTGCCTTTAGAAATTCACATGAGCTTACCAAAGCTAACATGTTTGCAAATACACGGGTGGAGCACCTCCCAAATGGCATCCGGATGAAAATGTATGAAGGATTCCCATTCCTGAATATGCAAGTTTCGAAGGATAGTGAGTTTATCCATGTGCCAGATTGGGATTACAATATTGAGTATATCCGTGAGATGGAGAGAGGATATGATTATAAAGAAGATCTTTTCGTTCCGGGTTATTTTGAAGTTCCTATCAAGAAAGGGGAAAGTATTATTTTTTCTGGAAGTACAGCAGAAATTAACCCAAACGGGCTGAAGCAAAAGTTTACTTCCGAGTTGAAAAAGAGAGTACCTCGTAATAGTTATCGAAACTGTTTAATAAATTCAGCGCAACAATTTATTGTCAGAAGAAATAATAAAACAGAAGTAATTGCAGGCTACCCATGGTTTGGTTCCTGGGGCAGGGATACCTTTATTGCTCTTCCAGGCCTTACTTTGGCCATTGACGATAAGAAAACATTTCTAAACGTTGTTGACACCCAGGTTTCTAAACTGAGTAATGGCTTATTCCCCAATATGGGTAATGACGACGATCCTGCGTTTAATTCAGTGGATGCACCCCTGTGGTTTTTCTGGGCATTACAGCAGTATGTTAAAGATGCTCCCTCAGGAAAGGAAGTTTGGAGAAAGTATAATAAGGCTATGAAGGATATCCTTACTGCCTATCGTGAAGGTACAGGGTTTGGGATAAAGATGGAAGACAATGGATTGATCTGGGCCGGGGCTGAAGGAAAGGCTCTTACCTGGATGGATGCGCTTGTTTTTGGTATTCCAGTTACACCTCGTAGTGGATTTGCCGTTGAGATAAATGCTTTATGGTATAATGCAATTTGTTTCAGCCTTGAATTGGCAGAAAAGAATAAGGATACCGAATTTGTTAATGCATGGAAGGATTTACCAGAACAAATCAGTAGGTCTTTTAATGAGCTATTCTGGGATGAGAAGAAGGGTTATTTGGCTGATTTTTCTGATGGAATTTCAACAAACTGGTTCGTACGTCCAAACCAGGTATTTGTTTCATCCTTAAAATACAGCCCGGTCGATTTACATATTCAAAAGGCTGTTTTGGAAACTATTAATAATGAGTTGTTGACTCCCAGAGGTTTGAGAACATTATCTCCAAAAAACCCATATTATAAAGGGATTTATTCAGGTAGTCAGGAGGAAAGAGACAGCGCTTATCATCAGGGTACCGTTTGGCCTTGGCTTTTAGGACATTTTTGTGAAGGATACCTAAAGGTTCACAAAGAATCGGGTTTGTCGAAGGTTAAATCTCTGATATATGGCTTTGAAGAAGAAATGAACAAAGATGGCGTAGGTTCAATTTCTGAAATTTATGATGGTGATCCGCCACATCATGGCAAAGGTGCCATTTCTCAGGCATGGAGTGTGTCTGAAGTATTGCGAATTATGAAAAAGTTGGAAGATTGCAAAGAGTAGTTTTCTTCCTAAATTTAAAACTACTGAGATGAAAGCATTAATGTTTGGGTGGGAATTTCCTCCACACATTTCGGGCGGCTTAGGAACTGCAAGCTATGGCTTGACCAGGGGATTGGCTAGTATCGATGATATTGATATAATTTTTGTAGTGCCAAAAGCTTATGGTGATGAGGACCAAACCATAATGCGTCTGGTAGGTGCAGGAGATGTGCCTATTTCTTCAAAGAAAATTAAGTTCGAAAACTTCAGGAAGGAATTTGATTACATTGAAGTTGGGTCCAGAATTGTGCCTTATGTTGATCCTGAAGACTTCTGGAAGCATACGAAAGAAGATTATTCCGAGGAAATCAAATATGTACAGACAAATGAGGAAGGGAAAGTTGAGTTTACTGGGAAGTATGGTAGCAGCCTCATGCAGGAAATTTATAATTACTCAATAGTTGCATCCGTGATTGCTACAGAAAACGACTTTGATATTATTCATGCCCATGACTGGCTGACATATCCTGCTGGAATTGCAGCAAAAGAAGCTTCCGGCAAACCACTGGTAATTCATGTTCACGCTACTGACTTTGACCGCAGTGGAGGGAATGTAAATCCTGATGTTTTTGAGATTGAAAGACGAGGGATGGATGCAGCTGATAAGATAATAGCTGTAAGCAACCTTACTCGCAATACGGTTATTGAAAAGTATGGTATTGATCCTGAAAAAGTAACAACCGTATATAATGCTGTTGAACCTCTAAAAGAAAGTCAGCTTGAATATAAGAATCACTTATCTGAAAAAATTGTAACCTTTCTGGGTAGAATAACTATGCAGAAAGGGCCTGAATATTTTATTGAAGCGGCTCATCTGGTATTAAAACGGATGCAAAATGTGCGCTTTGTAATGGCTGGGAGTGGGGATATGATGGTAAGAATGATAAACCTGGCTGCCTCTAAAAAGATAATGGATAAATTCCATTTTACGGGCTTTCTTAAAGGTGACGATGTATTTCATATGTTAAAATTAAGCGATGTGTATATAATGCCATCAGTTTCTGAGCCATTTGGAATTTCTCCTCTTGAAGCAATGCAATCAAATGTACCGGTGATTATTTCTAAACAATCAGGTGTAGCTGAGATATTAACTCATGCAATTAAAGTTAATTATTGGGATATTGAGGCAACTGCTGATGCAATTTATGGCCTGCTAAACTATAATGGGGCTCACACATTTTTTCAAGAGTACGGAAAAAAAGAAGTAGATAGCCTAAAGTGGGAGAATGCAGCTCTTAAAGTTAAAGAAGTATATGATAGTGTACTTATAGATTTCTACAATAACTAATATTGATAAACAACAACTGTCAGATATCGTCTGATAATTAAATGAATAAATATGAAGACTCTCTGTTTTTATTTCCAGGTTCACCAACCCTTGAGATTTAAAAGGTACCGATTTTTTAATATTGGAGATGATCATTATTATTATGATGATTATTCCAATGAGTCCATTTTAAATAAGGTGGCTGAGAAGTGCTATTTGCCGACTAACAAAATATTATTGGACCTCATAAAAAAGTATGATGGGAAGTTTAAGGTTTCTTTCTCCATCTCAGGTATTGCGCTTGATCAATTTGAAGTATACGCACCAGAGGTAATCGATTCGTTTCGAGAGCTGGTTGAAACTGGTCATGTTGAAATCTTGGCAGAGACAAATGCGCATTCTCTGGTTTCTCTGACCGATAATGCAGAGTTTGGAAGACAGGTAAAGTTACATGAAGAAAAGATTAAGAAGTATTTTAATGTTGTTCCTACTGTTTTTAGAAATACAGAGCTAATATACTCTGATGAGATTGGTGCAACTGTTGCCAGTATGGGATATAAAGCAATGCTTACTGAGGGAGCCAAGCATATTTTGGGTTGGAAGAGCCCAAATTATGTTTATACCAATGCAATTAATCCAAAATTGAAGCTATTACTTAAGAACTTTAAGTTGAGTGATGATATCGCTTTTCGCTTTTCAGATCAGAGTTGGAATGAGTGGCCATTAACTACTGAAAAATTTGTTGGCTGGATGGCTGATTTACCGAAAGAGGAAGAAGTAATTAACTTATTTATGGATTATGAAACCTTTGGGGAACATCAATGGAAAGAGAGCGGGATTTTTGAGTTTCTTAAGGCATTACCTGAAGCTGTTCTTGCAGAAGGAGATATGCAATTTGATACTCCCTCCGGGATTATTAAAAAGCATCAGCCGGTTTCAGCTATTCATTGTCCACACCCCATATCCTGGGCTGATGAAGAACGAGATTTAACCGCATGGCTTGGGAATGCTATGCAGGATGAGGCTTTTGAAAAACTGTATCAGTTAACAGAAAAGGTGGAGCAGTGCAACGACGAAAAGCTTAAAAAGGATTGGCAGTATCTTCAAACAAGTGACCATTTTTATTATATGTGTACAAAATTCTTCTCCGATGGAGAAGTTCACTCATATTTTAATCCATACGAATCTCCTTATGACGCATTTATCAATTTTATGAATGTAGTAAGTGATTTTGCACTGCGACTCAATGCAGCCATTCCTAAATCTGATCGTGATCAGGAGGTTGCGTACTTATCAAATATGGTTGATGAGCAGAAAGAGAAAATAACAAAAATGGAGGCGGAGATGCTGAATATGAGGGATGTAAAACCCGGTGCAAAACAAAAGCCTTCTGCTTCCGGGAAAAAAACTGCGGCTAAGTCGTCCACAAGCCAGAAAGGAAAGAAAAGAACTCCTTCAAAGAAAAAGCTATAAAGAAGGTTTGTTAATTGTAATTCTTTTTCTTTTCATCAGGGTTTTTGAGTTCCTACAGTTTTAAATCCTTAGATATTAATTGGCACTTAATATAAAGTGCTCTTATTGTATGGCTTAGGTAGGTCATGGGTTTTATTTTTTATTTTTTTATAACTTTTAAACCAAGATATCGTTTATTTTTAATTCTTGCTGTTACATTTGCAGCTTATTTTTTGACATAAATTTCTAAATAGATCTATAATGAGTAATTCATATATCAAACCCTCTTCCTTGTTTGAAGTTAGCTGGGAAGTATGTAATAAAGTGGGAGGTATTCACACTGTAGTTTCAACCAAAGTACTATCTATTCAAAAAGAGGTTGGGGACAATTATTTTTTAATTGGACCTGATGTCTGGCGTGATGAGAAAGAGAATCCTGAGTTTATTCCCCAGGAAGACCTATATAAAGATTGGAAAGAAAAAGTGGAGGGTGAAGGTTTGTCAGTAAAGATTGGTCAGTGGAATATTGCTGGGAAGCCAACGGTTATTCTGGTAGATTTTTACGGCCTGATTGCAAATAAAGATGAAGTATTTAGTAAATTCTGGGAACAGTATAAGCTTGATTCAATCTCTGGACAATGGGATTACATTGAACCTGCCTTGTTTGGATATGCTGCCGCAAGAGTAATAGAGAGCTTTTCGAACTTTCATTTTAGTTTTCAGGATAATATTGTTGCACATTTTCATGAATGGATGACAGGTTCTGGAGTATTGTATCTGAAAGAAGCTGCCCCACAGATTGGAACAGTATTTACCACCCATGCAACAGTATTGGGTAGGGCTTTAGCAGGAAATAACCGCTCTGTATATAGTAAACTCAATGAGTTTAACCCTGTTCAGCTGGCCAGGGAGTTTAATGTGGTTTCAAAGCATTCTATGGAGCAACTGGCTGGTAAAAATGCCGATACATTTACTACAGTTAGTGAAATTACCTCGAGGGAATGTGCTGCTTTACTAGGCAAGGAAGTTGACCTGGTAACCCCCAATGGCTTTGAGGATTCATTTGTACCAGATAAAGATAATTTTGAAGCGAAAAGGACTGCTGCAAGAGAAAAACTTTTAAAAATTGCAGGAACTCTTCTAGGTGAAGACTTGAAGGAGGATAGCCTTCTTGTCGCCAATAGTGGCCGGTATGAGTATAAAAATAAGGGCATTGATCTATTTATTGATTCACTTGAGGAGTTAGATAAATCAAATGATGTAAACAGGGATATTATAGCTTTCTTACTTATTCCTGCCAATAATTCGGGTCCAAAAGCCGACCTGGCTGAAGCCTTAAAAGCTGGGAAAAAATTAGAGAATCCATCAGATCCCTATCTTACTCATGGGATGCATGATGCAGAATATGATCCAATTTTAAATCAGCTCGATAAGAGTCAGTTAAAAAATAATTCAGACAATAATGTAAAGGTCATTTATGTGCCAGTCTATCTGAACGAGGAGGATGGTATATTTGACATGAGTTATTATGACCTCTTAATTGGATTCGACCTTACAAATTTCCCATCTTACTATGAGCCTTGGGGATACACGCCGCTTGAAAGTCTCGCATTTTGGATTCCTACCATGACAACTACCCTGGCTGGCTTTGGGATGTGGGTTAAAGATCATGTAAGTGACCCAGGTTTTGGTATTGGAGTTATTACCAGAGATGATACAAATGATAAGGAAGTAGTTGATCAAATTGTAGAGTTTAGTAAAGAGTTTTCTAATTTGAGCGAATCTGACACCGCTGAAGCAAGAAACAAAGCTTTTGAAATATCAAGAATTGCACTCTGGGAGAATTTGGTGGAGTATTACTATGAGGCATATGATATTGCGTTAAAAAAATTGCAAAATAGATTTCGCACAGGGGAATTCTTAAAAGCTACTGAACCGGAACAAGCCCAAGTTTCTCAGGCTACGCCAGCCTTCCCTGTATGGAAGAATCTACAAGTTGAATCGAGTGTGCCTGAAAGGCTTTCATTCTTAAATATTCTGGCTAAGAATTTGTGGTGGTCTTGGAATCCAGAGGCAGAAAGCCTTTGGGAAAAAGTTGATCCTCAGCTGTGGAAGGAAACTAGCCATAATCCAATATCGTTATTAGAAAAAGTTAATTATCGTCGATTATTGAAACTTGAAAAAAATGAGGACTTCCTTAATCAAATGGATGCTGTTGCTTCAAGCCTCGATGAATACTTAAATACAGATCCTGACTCAGGTCAGCCACTGGTAGGGTATTTTAGTATGGAGTTTGGACTTCACGATACCTTGAAAATATTCTCAGGTGGGCTCGGTGTGCTTGCAGGAGACTACTTAAAAGAAGCAAGTGATTCAAATGCTCCAATAGTTGGAATAGGTTTACTATATAGGTTTGGATATTTTAAGCAAGTATTATCACTTCAAGGAGAACAGCAAGCTACATATCAATCAGAAAAATTTGCTGAAATCCCTGTATCCATCGTGAAGAACGATGATGGGTCTGAGAAAACAGTGAAAGTTGTATTGCATGGGCGGACATTGAAGATAAAGATATGGAAAGTGAATGTAGGTAGAGTACCCCTTTACTTGCTTGATACGGACGATGAAGAAAATCAGGAAAGAGACAGGTTTATCACGCACCATTTATACGGGGGAGATCTTGAAAACAGACTTAAGCAGGAGATTGTGCTAGGTATCGGTGGTATAAGAGCGCTGGAGGCTCTTGGCATAGAGCCTGACGTTTATCATAGTAATGAAGGACATTCCGCCTTTACAGGAATTGAGCGCCTTAGCTGGCTCATCCTTCATAAGAATCTTAATTTTCAGGAAGCGCTTGAGGTGGTAAAAAGTTCCGCTTTATTCACTACACATACACCTGTACCTGCCGGACATGATTCTTTTCCAGAGGATCTATTGAGGATTTACATGGGGCATTATCCAGAGAGGTTAAAAATAACATGGGATGAGTTTTATAAACTAGGTTGCAGTGACATGCCCTTTAAACCGGAAAAATTTAATATGAGTTTTCTGGCAGCCCATCTTTCACAGGAAATGAATGGAGTTAGCCGACTTCATGGAAAAGTTAGCAGGGACTTGTTTAGCGCCCTTTGGCCAGGTTATTTGCCTGAGGAATTGCATATTGGTCACGTTACTAATGGGGTACATTTATCAACCTGGGCTGCAAATGAATTCAGAACTTATTTTAATACCAATCTGAAAAAAGACTGGATTGATAACCAGGAAGATACGAATAATTGGTTAGGAATAGCTAATTGTGACGATGCTAGTTTTTGGAAAGTAAAACAAACGCTTAAGAAAAAGCTAATTGCAGGAGTAAAAGAAAGACTACAGGATAATCTTTCAAAGCGACTTGATAGCCCAAAAAGGGTTTTGGAGGTTAGTGAAAACCTGAATGACAAGGCTTTAACCATTGGATTTGCACGAAGATTTGCAACCTATAAAAGAGCACATTTGCTTTTTAATGATTTGGACCGGTTGAACGAAATTGTTAATAACCCTGATAGACCCATTCAATTTTTGTTTGCTGGAAAAGCACATCCACATGATGGTGGTGGCCAGGGCCTGATAAAAAGAATTACCGAAGTTTCAAAAATGCCACAGTTCAGGGGGAAAATTTTATTCCTTCAGAACTATGATATGGAGCTGGCAAAACTTTTGGTGCATGGAGTAGATGTATGGCTGAACACTCCAACAAGACCAATGGAAGCTTCTGGTACCAGTGGAGAGAAGGGTGTTATGAATGGAACTTTACACTTTAGCGTTCTTGATGGCTGGTGGGTTGAAGGTTATAAGCAAGATGCCGGTTGGTTTCTGACGGGAAAGAAAACATATGAAAACCAGGATTTCCAGAATGAACTGGACACGGAAAAGATTTACAACATTCTGGAATCTGAAATAGCTCCTTCATTTTATAATCGGAATAGTAAAGATATACCTGAAGAGTGGATTTCATTTATGAAAAACTCTTTTACTAAAGTAGCCCCTGATTTTACAATGAGGAGAATGCTCAAAGATTATCAGAATCAATACTATCAAGTTTTATATAAGAGAAATAAATCATTGACAGCCAACAATTATGAGAAAGCTATTCTGCTTGCTGCATGGAAGAAGGGGATTGTTCGAATGTGGGAAAAGTTAGAGGTGTTATCAGTTGATTTAAAAGGATTGAACGGACAACCATTTAAAATTGGTCAGAAATATGAAGCAAATGTAATTATAAGGCTTAAAGGAGTGCCTGCTGCTGCTATTGGGATGGAATTGGTTGTAACAGATAAGAGTAAGTCAGGAAAGCTGAAATTAATTCATGCACAAGAATTTACTATGGAGAAGTTCGAAGAGGGAAAAGTTTATTTTAAAATAGAAATAATACCAACCCAGACAGGTTCATTTAATTATGGATTTCGTATTTTCCCAAAGCACGAAGACTTGCCCAATAAGCAGGACTTTAACCTGGTTAGTTGGATATAAATGATCAAATCAAAACCCGGATTAATTATTTTTAATCCAGGTAGCGATATCCTGAATTAAATAGTGAGGAATGTTCTGAGGCTCCAGGTATTCGCCTGGAGTACTTTTTCCCATACCTTCCATAAAAAGATGGTTTAATTCTGGGTAGGATTTTAAGCTAACCTTCTTTTTGTAGGATAAACTTTCTTTCCAAATGTTAAAATCAGTCATAGTTACCTGATAGTCTCTTTCTCCCTGAAGTATTAAAATAGGCAATTTTAGTTTTTTGGCAGTCTTAACTGGATCGTAATTCCTGAGGTCAAGCCAGTAATTTGCTGGAATATTTAATGGGAGCGTATTAGAAGGAGTCCCTTCGGAAAGGGCTGGGGATTTGACCAACTCCACCTGTTCCTTCGTTTTTTCAATTTCTTCTTTTTCAAAATCTGTTAAACCGTTTTCTGATAGAATGTAGTTAACCTGCTCAAAAATCAGATCTTCAAATGGTCTGGCGTTGCCGGCCATCATTATTAATCCCGAAAGGTTCTTTTCTCCAGTTGCAATTTTAGGACCTACAAAAGCTCCTAATGAATGGCCCAGGATGTAAACACTCTTACAGCCTTCAATCGATAAGGCCTGATTCAAAGCTGATTTAGCATCCATCACAGTTTCGTCATCAATAGTAATAGTTTCAACCCCATCTTTATAAATGTATGTACGCTTATCGTATCGAAGAACTCCAATACCCATATTTGCCAATCCAACAGCTAGATCTTTGAATGGTTTGTTTGGGCCAATAGTCTCATCGCGGTCATTTGGACCTGAACCATGAACAAGTATTACTATTGGAAAAGTGTTTGTGTTTGTTGGGATTGTCAAAGTACCAGGCAATTTATAAGAGCCTGAAACTACAACAAATGGGTTTTCTGTATACTCAGTTGGTGTGGCGTATTTAGGTAGCTGATATTCTTTATCGGGTTTTGGTGGAACAAAAAATATTCCTGTAATTTTATTTTCCGCAGTAAATACAAGCTTCAGGTCCAATATAGATCTTTCAAATTTACAGGTCAGAAAAACTATATTCCAATTTTGCAATTGTTCTGTTCGGGTTTTTGTATGTTTTTCAAAATTTCCTACCTGCCCATTCAGAGTATTCCAAAGTTCCTCCAACTTATCCGCTGGAAGTTGCATTAAAACGATAGGTTCAAAATAACTTGTTGCCTCCTGGTATCTGTCCTCTAGAACCAGCTTTAGAAAATCATTTGCACGTTCAGTGGTCTCATTTGGGACCTGAGCAATAGTAATTCTACTTATACAAAGTAAGCTTAGAAAAATTAATCTTGTCATATGAACTAAAATAAAAAAATTATTTAATCCTGGCTACCCATCCTCCTCCTTTAGCTAGTTTAATGACCATGTTTTCACCTTTTGATACTGTAAAACTTTCTTTTTTATAGTCACTCGCATACTTATTGGCATTTATTCCATCAAGAAATACCTCCATTTCATGATTTCCTTCTGGAAGAAATGAAAGGTCAACTTTAAGTTCTCTCTCTGAACCATCAGTCATTGCAGCCAGATACCATGCATCCCCACTTCTTCGAGCAATAAGAATATAATCACTAACCTTGGCATCCAATACCCTGGTTTCTTCCCACACAACAGGTACTTCAGAAATAAATTTTGTGCATTCAGGTTCCTTGTAATAATTTGATGGGTTATCAGCTAGCATTTGAAGCGGACTTTCATAAACTACGTACATTGCCATTTGATGAACCCGTGTTCCCTGGCTCATTGGCCTTGAAAATGAAATTAAAAAGTTTGTGTCTTGTGCATTAATCATGGCGCCCGGTGTAAAATCCATTGGACCGGCGACCATTCTAATAAATGGAATGGTTAAATCATGTTCGGGAGTAATAACATCACTCCATTTGTTCCATTCCAGACCACGAACACCTTCCCTTGTAATCACGTTGGGATAGGTACGACGCAGGCCTGATGGCTTATAGGCACCATGGAAATCAACCAGGAGTTTTCTTTTGGCACCCTCATTTGCAATTTTATGGTAGTAATTAACCATCCATTGGTCATCCCTTTGCATAAAGTCAACTTTAATACCAGCAACTCCCCACTTCTCAAACATATCAAGTGCCTCTTCAAGCTGATCATCCAGGGTTTTCCATACTACCCATAAAATTATGCCTACATTTTTCTCCTTTCCATAGGCAAGTAATTCTTCCATATTTATGTCTGGATTTATTTCCATGAGATTGCCTAGCTTGTACCATCCTTCATCCAGAATTATATATTCTAACCCATATTCTGATGCGAAGTCAATGAAGTATTTATAGGTTTTAGTATTCACACCTGACTGAAAATCAACCCCGTATACATTCAGCTTATTCCACCAATCCCAGGCAACTTTACCAGGCTTTATCCAGGAAGTTTCTTGCAGTTGATTGGGCTTAGCAAGTTTAAAAACCAGTTCGCTTGCCACAAGATCTTTATCTTTTTCTGCAATAATAAAAACACGCCATGGGAAACTCCTTTTTCCACTCGTTTTAGCAAGGAAACTTTCTCTTTCCGTTACCGGCACATCTCTATCGTTATTAACTTCTACTGAAGCAGCTGCTTTAGGGAGAGTGGCAGATAAGTTTCCATTTCCTGAAGCCTTAAGCCACATTCCGGGATAGTCTTCAATATCTGACTCGGTAATAAGTATATTCGGCCCATGAACTGGAGCAATAAGGGCAGGTAATGAACAGAGGTCACCTTCCTTAATCTCACTTAGTTTCAGGAATTCATATTTACGTTCATTATGTGAAAAAAAGCTTTCTTCTTTTGGGAAATATAATGGATAATCTTTTGAAAAATTGAGCTCCAGAGACTCATTTAATACCTTTATTTCATTCTTTTTAGATGTTTGGAAACGATATGCAACTCCATCATTATATGCTCTAAATATAAGCGTATAATTATTATTCATGGTGATTGACAATTCATTATAATGATCAGGAATGACTGCATTTTTTGAGGGGACTACCGGATGAATTTCCTCCTTCACCTCCCTGGTCAACAAGTTTTTAATCTTATATGAATCTTTAGCAATGCCTTCGATATCCAAGGCTATTAAAGAAGGTTTTAATAGCTCATTGTTATGATAGGAAATGGAAAAATAAATCTTTTGATCGATAGAAATAACAGTTTTAATTTTAGTATCAGGTGATGACAATGAAATTTCTTTGGCATGCAAAAGAAATGTACCTGAGTACACAATGCCAACTAATAGAAGCAAAATCTTTTTTTTGTGTTTTTTGAAAGCCATTTTAAAAGGTATTATATTGGTTTGAGAGGTGTAATTCTATTTTTCTTCAACAGAATAATTAACTCCTCTTTGTTTTAAGTAGTTTATAATGTAATTGAAATTTGCACTATTCTTACCCAAAATTTCTGGTGGGATAATGCCTTTTTCAGAAAACAATCCATCGAGTAGTAAATTGGTGACAGCAGTGCAGGTATAACCGGTTGTCCTGGCCATGGAAATAGTTTCAGTTTCTTTTTCAAAGCGATCTAATAGATTATAGACAAAACTGGTAGGCTTTCCGTTTGTAGAACCTTCAATGGTAATTCTCATTACAGTATAATCTTCTTCTCCCGGCTTGAGTTTCCACTTTGGAAACAGAAGTCTTGCTGTTAACTCAATGGGTTTTATTTTTTTACCGTTTACATCAATATCATCATATGAAAAGAAACCACTCTCCCGAAGAACCCTTAAATACTCAATTGTACCTGGATACCGAAGAGTTTTCTCTATCATGTTCGGGATTCTCATAGTATGAATTAAAGACCGCAATCCGTCAGAATTCCAGGCTTCAAGAGTTCCGACACCAGCAAAGTCAATCAGTTCAGCATCTGATAGAGCCTTCCGCGTGACCATTGATCCGTTTTCTACATATCGGGCGGGGCGAATATATTCTTCTATTACATCAATAGGGGAAAAAACAGCTTTGTACTCATAGGGCCATTCTCGAACAACAGGAAGTCCGCCAACCAGGCATACAAACTTATCAACATCCATAGTATTGTTGTGGTAACCCAGAATAATATTGCTCATTCCGGGTGCAACACCACAATCTGTTACAACTGTGACATTCTTCTCTACAGCCATTTCATTTAGTTCAGTAGGGTCTTGAGGCATAAATGAAATGTCAACCAGGTTTTTGCCAGCAGCAATAACAGATTTAGCTGTGTTATACCCCATAAAACCAGGCACAGCACCAACTACAATATCAAATTCATCGATAACCTGTTTGATAACATCTCCGGTAGATAGGTCGGCTGTTAAAGTATTTATACCCTCTGCCTCCAGGTTTTTAAGGGCATCAGGGTTTACATCTACGGAAGTAACCTTGTGTTTTTTGCTCAAATCGAGGGCCATGGCTTTTCCTACCAGTCCAGCACCAAGTACAACTATTTTTTTCATAGTTAGAGATCTATTATTTAAATAATAAAGGCTTATTCTTCAAAGAATGTTTTGATGTTGAAGTAAAACGTTTCAAAATATTTAAAAGTGCTTTTAAAAGGATTATTCTAACCTAAAATTGCCCCAATTATGGTAGCTGACAATAGGGAAGCAAGTGTGCCGGCAAGTAGTGCACGCATGCCAAATTGTGAAAGCAATACCCTTTTCCCGGGAGCTAGAGAACCTATTCCACCAATCTGTATTCCAATAGAAGCAAAGTTAGCGAACCCACAAAGCATATACGTAGCCATAATTATGGATTTCTGATGAACGAGGCCTCCAGTAGCCTTCAATTCAGCAAGGCTAATGTATCCAATAAATTCAGTTAGAATAATTTTCTCACCTAAAAGTCGTCCTACAACTGTTATATCTTCAACAGCAACTCCTATTAGCCACATCAGGGGTGAGAATGCGTAACCAAGAACAAATTGAAGTGACAATTCGTTGTATTTTCCCTGCGTTGATTCAGCAATAATTTCATTCAGGGTAGTAACCTTACCAATCCAATTCATCATGAAATTAAACATGGCAATAAAAGCAATAAATACCAATAGCATTGCTCCAATATTGGCTGCTAATTTTAAACCCTCTGTCGTGCCATTTGATACAGCATCAAGAACATTACTTCCAAACCTATCCTGAGTAATTTCTACATCGGTGTCTACTTTTTCTGTTTGGGGAACGATAATTTTGGAGATTACAATTGCACCTGGGGCGGCCATAATTGATGCTGCCAGCAAATGTTTGGCATAGATTATTCTTTGAACTGGATCATTCCCTCCAAGTAAGCCAATATAGGCTGCTAATACTCCCCCAGCTAAAGTGGCCATTCCTCCAACCATAACAAGAAAAATCTCAGAACGGCTCATCTTTTCAAGATAGGCCTTGATCATCAGCGGTGCTTCAGTTTGTCCTAAAAATATATTACCGGCAACTGAAAGACTTTCGGCTCCGGAAAGTTTTAATAATTTGGTCATGAGCCAGGCCAGAACATATACGATTTTCTGAATTATCCCTAGATAAAAAAGCAAGGAAGTTAAAGCAGCAAAGAAAACGACTGTCGGTAAAATCTGAAATGCAAAGATCATCCCCATTTTGTCCATATCAAGAAGGCTCCCGAATAGAAATTCGCTACCCGCCTTGGTAAAATCAAGAACCAGAACAAATAACCTTCCAGCAAATTCAAATAATTTTCGAATGATTGGTACATATAATATTCCAACAGCAAGCAATACCTGAATACTTAATCCCACACCTACTACTTTCCACGATATAGCTTTACGGTTGGTACTAAAAACGAATGCTATAAATATGAGCACCACCATGCCAAGCAAGCCTCTAAGAAGTGAAATAAAGCTAATATTAAATTTTCCTTCTGGTATGACACTTCTTGAATCTGAGAGCAAAGAACTTTTCTGTTCGGATAAGAGGATGGAGTCGTTATCTCTTACAGTAGAATCACTTAGGCTGAGATTAGGGGTTTGTATAGTTGTATCTCCTTGCCCATTAGAAGCCAGCGAGGGATTAGTTAGAATGGAAAAAAAACTGAGTAGTAGAAGGCTGACAAGAATTTTCCGCATATCTGAAGCCGGTTAATCTTTCTTTCGCTGGTTTATTTCGTCGCGGATGATAGAGGCTCTTTCGTAATTTTCGTTTTTGATGGATTCATCCAGCATAATTTTTAACTCTTTTACTGACATTTCTTTTAATTCATCACCTGCTTCTGGAGACTTTGGTTCACCTGAATATAATTCATCCTGGTTTATTTCTTCATCCAGCTCCTGATTTTCCTCAAGAATAATTCCAGCCTGTTCGATTATTTCTTCAGTGGTATAAATAGGACATTTAAATCTTAATGCAAGGGCAATAGCATCAGAAGTTCTGGCATCCACAACAATCTCCCGGTTGCCATCATCACATACCAATTTAGAATAAAAAACACCTTCGTACAAACGATAAATATTTACTTCAAGAAGGTTAATGTCAAAAGATGCTGCAAAATTATGGAAGAGATCGTGAGTAAGCGGCCTGGGTGGATTCAAACCTTCAAGCTGAATTGCAATTGCTTGCGCTTCGAAGCCTCCAATAATTATTGGTATTCTGCGATTTCCATTTTCTTCAGTCAAAATAAGAGCGTATGCGCCAGTTTGTGTTTGACTATATGAAATTCCTAAAACATTTAGTGTGATTTTGCCCATTCGGTATAAATATTCTTAGCCTGTTAATTAAAGTCTGTTGTACAAATATAATCAAATCATTTTTACATGAAAGGCTTGTTTGCATCTTATTAATTAAGCAATAAAATTTGTGGGATTTCATTTTGTACTTTATTGAAAATTAGGTGTCGTTCATATTAATTTACACTTATTTAAGAGCTTATTCTCGTTAAAATGTTTGCATATCAATTAAATTTTATATTTTTGCAGTCCGAAAGTTAAAAAACAGATAAAACAGGCATAAAATGTATGCAATAGTAGATGTAGCAGGTCAACAATTCAAAGTTGAGGAAGGAAAAAAGATATTTGTTCATAGATTGAGCGAGGATCAGGGCGAAACACTTGAAATAGATCAGGTTTTACTTATAGATCTTGATGGCAAGGTTATTGTTGGTGAGCCCATTATTAAGGGTGCTCTGGTTACTGCAAAAGTGCTCGAACATATGCGTGGTGACAAAGTGAAGGTTTTTAAGAAAAAAAGAAGAAAAGGATATCAGAAATTATCCGGGCACAGACAGGATCTAACTCAGATTCAGATTGAATCAATTAGTGAAAAGGGTGTGGCAAAAAAGAAACCTGCTGCCAAACCAGCTGCTAAAGTTGAAACAAAAAAAGCAGAAGAGGTAAAGGAGGTAGTTGAAAAGAAACCAGCTGCAAAAGCCGAGAAAAAAACAACTGCTGCTACAAAAAAGGTAGCTGAGAAAAAGCCTGCAGCCAAAGCTTCTGCTAAAGCACCTGCAAAAAAGGCAGCTGCTACAAAGAAAGAAGGAGAAAAGAAAGCTGTTAAAAAAGCTCCTGTAAAAAAGGCGGTATCCAAAACAACAAAGAAAAGCGAGGATAAAAAGTAAATTTGGTTTTAGAAGAACATTAAAAATTATTTGAAATGGCACATAAAAAAGGAGCTGGTAGTTCAAGGAACGGAAGAGAATCGGAAAGCAAACGGTTGGGAGTTAAGCTTTTTGGAGGTCAATATGCCAAAGCTGGTAACATATTAGTAAGACAAAGAGGAACAAAACATCATCCAGGGGAAAATGTGGGAATTGGTAAAGACCATACCTTGTTTGCTCTGATTGATGGGCAGGTAGTTTTTCAAAAGAAGAGAAATAATAGGTCTTACGTTTCGGTTCAGACATTAGTAGAATAAGAAATATTTATAATTTATATATTGTCTCTCCTGTTTAATTTGCTGATAAAAGCAGTAAATTTGCAGGAGATTTTTTATTGGTAATATACTCTTACAAGTACAAAAAATATTCCCCCATGCTTAACATAAAGTTTATTCGCGAAAATCGTGATCTAGTTATTGAACGACTTAAGGTTAAAAATTTTAAGGCAGAAAACATTATTGTTGAAATAATATTACTGGATGATGAAAGAAGGAAAACTCAGGTGGACCAGGATGCGAGGCAGGCTGAATTGAATACTACTTCAAAGGAGATTGGTAATTTGTTTAAAGCT
Organism: Bacteroidales bacterium; assembly: GCA_033791445.1. Taxonomy (GTDB): domain Bacteria; phylum Bacteroidota; class Bacteroidia; order Bacteroidales; family VadinHA17; genus JANTGF01. The sequence goes on from JASJGS010000001.1 coordinate 28,545, forward strand.
GGTAAAGCGGCAGAGGCAAACCTTGTTAAAGAGAAAACAATTTTGCTAAAAGATGAAATTAAAGAGCTAACTTCTTCCATGCAAAATATTGAAAGTAAGTTGGATGAGCTACTTATTCAAATACCTAATATCCCGCATAAATCTGTCCCAAAAGGAAAAGGAGAGGCGGATAATCTGGAAATTCATTCAGGAGGAAAAATTCCTGAATTAGAATCGAATGCTTTACCACATTGGGAACTGGGGAAAAAGTACAATATTCTTGATTTTGACCTCGGTAATAAGATCACTGGGGCAGGCTTTCCGGTTTTTATGGGGAAAGGTGCAAAACTTCAGCGCTCCTTAATTCAGTTTTTCCTTGATGAAGCTATAAATGCAGGTTACAATGAAGTATTACCTCCGCTTATGGTTAATGAAGCCTCTGGTTATGGAACAGGCCAGTTACCGGATAAAGAAGGTCAAATGTATCATGTTACTGCCGATAATTTGTATTTGATACCTACATCAGAAGTTCCGGTTACCAATATTTACAGAGATTTGATTATAAATGCAAGTGACTTTCCCATTAAGAATACTTCTTTTACTCCTTGTTTTCGCCGAGAAGCAGGATCATATGGTAAGGATGTTAGGGGGTTGAACAGGGTTCACCAGTTCGATAAAGTGGAGATTGTTCAAATTCAGCACCCAGATAATTCATATAAGGCTCTTGATGAAATGGTTAAGCATGTTGAGGGTCTATTAAAGAAACTGGAAATGCCTTATCGAATTATGAGATTATGTGGAGGCGATATTTCATTTACCTCTGCTTTAACTTATGATTTCGAAGTCTATTCTGCTGCCCAGAAGAAGTGGCTTGAGGTAAGTTCAGTGTCTAATTTCGAGTCTTTTCAAGCCAATAGGTTAAAATTGAGATTCAGAGAAGAAGGAACTAAGAAAACCAGATTGGCACATACTTTAAATGGAAGTGCTTTGGCATTGCCAAGAATTATTGCTGCATTATTGGAAAATAATCAAACAAATGATGGGATCAATATCCCTGAAATACTCATTCCATATACAGGTTTTGATACAATTTGATTCTTGTTGGAGCATTTTGTGGAAGGCTAAGTTGAAAACAATCTAATATTTTTTTGCGAATTCAAAATTATTGAACGGTGGATCAAAGGAGAGCGTATTTATTTGCAGGTATGGCTATTTTTTTCTGGTCTACAGTTGCCACTGCTTTTAAAATTGCACTCAGATACATGGATTTTCTGAATCTGGTAATGTATGCATCAATTACTTCCTTTTTTCTATTGTTTTTTATTGTTCTCTTTCAAGGAAAGCTAAAAGAACTAAAGAAAAATTCTTTTAAAGATTATCTAAATTCTGCCCTTTTAGGATTTTTGAGCCCCTTTTTATATTATATAATTCTTTTTAAAGCCTATTCACTGCTTCCAGCTCAAGTCGCTCAGCCCTTAAATATGGTTTGGCCCATTGTACTGGTTGTTTTATCTGTTCCAATGTTGGGTCACAAAATAAAACTTCGAAGCTATATTGCACTGTTCCTTAGTTTTATTGGGGTCATTTTAATTTCTTCCCAGGGAGATTTTATCCATATTACGAATTCTGATCCTTTTGGAGTTACACTGGCCCTTGGTAGCTCCCTTATTTGGTCTCTTTTCTTTATTCTTAATGTGCGTGATAAGAGGGATGAGGAAATTAAATTACTCCTGAATTTCTTTTTCTCAAGTGTTTTTATTCTTACTTTAAACCTAACAATAGGTGATTTTAAGATTCCTGAGATTAAAGGTGTCATGGCAGGCGTTTATGTGGGTGTTTTTGAAATGGGGATTACGTATTTATTCTGGCTAAAGGCCTTAAAACTCAGTAAGTCGTCTGATTTGATTAGCAACCTGGTGTTCCTGGCTCCCTTTATTTCTTTAATCTTTATTCATTTCATTTTAGGTGAAAAGATTTTTATCACTACTATTTTTGGACTTTGCCTTATTGTGTTTGGAATAATTTTCCAAAAAATTCGTTCACTAAATTAAAGGCATAATATTTGCTATTGAAGAAAGAAAAATAATATGAAAAACTTGAGAAAATATAGCCTGCTTTTAATATTGGTTATTGTTGCATTTTTAGTTTTTACAAATTGCAATAAGAAAGATGATGTAAATCCGGAACGCCCAACTTTGGAGGAGCTTGCAAGGAATGAATTCTACGGACTTATGAATGATTGGTATTTGTGGTATGATAAAATGCCCGTTGTAAATGTTGAAGATTATGACACTCCTGAAGAATTGCTTGAAGCATTGAGGTATGATTCACTGGACAAATGGAGCTACATATCACCACTGGATGAATTTACCAGCTATTATGAGGAAGGAGAATATGAAGGTCATGGTTTTGGATATACCTATGATGAGGATGGAAAAGCCTGGATTACCTTTGTTTTTAGGGATAGCGATTTCAATCTTGAGGGAGTTAAAAGGAGTTGGCAAATGTTGGCAATAAATGGAACAGATTTGCAATCATTTACGGATATTTCAGCGTATTTAAATGGAAACACTGTAGGCACAATTGACCAGTTCACATTTAAGAAACCAGATGGAACCTCTGTTGACATAAGTAGTACCAGGAAAGTTATTAAAATGAATACTGTAATTCATGCTGATACCTTGCACGTTTCGGGAAAGATAGTGGGTCATATGGTCTTCAAGAGTTTCATAGCACCATCTATTGCTGAACTTGATAGCGTTTTTCAAGTATTTAAATCTGCAGGCGTTCAGGAATTAATACTTGACCTAAGATATAATGGTGGAGGTAGAATGGATGTAACTGCTAAGCTTGCCAGTTTAATATCTGGTCCCTCAACAGATGGAAAACTTCTCATAAAATATATTCACAACAATAAGCAGGGTGCCTACAATTCTGCAGTAAATTTAGGGAACGAAACGAACGCATTAAATTTGCAGCAACTCATTGTTATTGCATCTAGAGGAACAGCTTCAGCCTCGGAAGTAATTATTAATGGCTTACGGCCTCATATTAATGTGAAGATTATAGGTGAAAATACATATGGAAAGCCTGTAGGTATGCATACATGGACCTATGCTGAGACATATGCATTTGTTCCTATTAGTTTTAGCATGCTGAACTTTTCCAATGAAGGCAATTATTATGAGGGCCTTCTGGCTGACTCATACATTGAGGATGGACTGGCATGGGATTTCCCTGACAGAAATGAGAAACGGCTGAAAGAAGCTATACATTATATTGAAACAGGGAGTTTTACTGGAGGATCCGCTCCCTTAAAATCGCACTTTATTTATCCATATCAGAAAAAGAAAGGCCTACGCCGGGAGATAGGTGCTGAGTAATAACAATTATTGTCTTGGAAAAAGAACGCATCATACTTGGTATTGACCCGGGGACAAGCATTACCGGGTATGGATTAATCAAAATCGTAAATAATAAGATTGAACTAATTACCCTTGGAAATATTAGCTTACAAAAAATCAAAGATCCTTATCTGAAACTGGAAAAAATATTTAGTAGAACCCTGAGTCTAATTGATGAATTCCACCCTGATGAACTGGCTATAGAAGCTCCATTCTATGGGAAGAATGTGCAATCGATGTTAAAGCTTGGCAGGGCACAGGGGGTGGCTATTGCTGCAGCCATTTATCGAACTATCCCTGTACATGAATATGCGCCCCGGAAAATAAAAATGGCTATTACCGGGCAGGGAAATGCCTCCAAAGAACAGGTAGCTGGGATGCTGGAATCTATACTTGGAATTAAAAGCTTGCCTGACATGCCTGATGCTACTGATGGATTGGCCGCAGCTGTATGCCATCATTTTCAATCAAATGTACCTGATTCAGCAAAATCTTTTAAGAGTTGGAAAGATTTTATTAATAAGAACCCGGGAAGGGTAAATGGATAGGCAACTTTTTAAACTCTATTCAGGATAAGTTTGATCTAATTTTACTGGCAATTTCCTCAAATTCTTCACTTGTTAGCTTAAGCTTTGGTTTGGAGAAACTAATATCCGCTTCAGAGTTAATAGGAACAAGGTGAATATGTGCGTGGGATACTTCAAGGCCAAGCACAGCTATCCCAATACGGTTACAGGGAATTACTTTTTCTATAGCCCTGGCAATCTTTTTTGAAAAGACCATCATTCCAGCTAATAATTCATCGTTCATGTCAAATATATAATCTATTTCTTCTTTTGGAATAACCAGTGTATGTCCCATTCCCAGTGGGTTGATATCAAGAAAAGCAAAATAATTCTCGTTTTCAGCAATTTTATATGATGGAATTTCTCCTGATGCAATTTTAGAAAATATCGATACCATAATAATGCGTTTTATTACCAGTTATACGAATCTATAAAAGCTCGAAATTATGGTAAATGTAGTTTGTATAAATAAAACTTCAAAGACTAGATAACAATAATTGTTCATGCCAGAGGAGGATAGTCTTTCCTCTTGACCACAAAAGATCAAGACAATCGGGTAAATATAAATAGAACTATAAGGAGATTTCGATTATCTCGAACTGAATAGTGCCAGAAGGAACCTGAATTTCAACTACATCTCCAACTTTCTTTCCAAGTAAACCTTTGGCAATGGGAGTTCCAACTGATAATTTCATGGCCTTCAGATCGGCTTCACTTTCTGATACCAGCGTATATTCCATAACCTGTCTATTTGCTTTATTCTTGATTTTAACTTTGTTTAAAATCTGAACCGTAGCAAGATCAATTTTCGATTCATCAATGATGCGAATCTTTGAAAGGGTATCATTTAATTTTGATATTTTTAATTCCAGTAAGCTCTGTGCTTCCCTGGCAGCAGTGTATTCTGCATTTTCAGACAGGTCACCCTTATCACGGGCTTCAGCAATTTGTTTTGAAATTGCTGGCCGCTCAACTGAAGTAAGATGTTTAATTTCTTCTTTCAGCTTTTTTAATCCTTCTTCTGTTACATAAGCTATATCACTCATAATAACAATCACACTTTACTTAAAAATATTAAAAACAAAAAAGAATCCCGTAGACTTGGAACTCTTTAACAAAACAAAGATATAAACTTTTTTTCTAAAAAGAGTATTGCTTAAACATTTTAATGTTGTCTAGTTTTCCCTCTCTTGTATCTTAAAATATTTTGGACTTAAAATCTCCGAATATATAATGGCTTTTCTTAGATCAAATTCTTCGACTAGTTTACCGATTTCATTTTCTTTAATATAACCTTCTTCATTTTCTGAGTAGTTAAATTCATCGGCGATTTGGTATTTCGATGTTGCAAGGTTCTTAAATAATCCGGTTTCAATGATTGGTGTATTTGGGTCATCATTAGCAAAAACACTTATTCCTTCCTTAGGGACATCTGAGTCACGCTCAATAATTTTTTCATATTTCTTATCTGCAGGTTCTGTAATTATCTCCTCTTCAGATATTTCTGAAATTTCATCTTCTTGATTGACGTCGGGAAATTGGTCTCTGAGGAACTCAGAAAAAACACTTTCAAGTTTCTGACCTGTAGTTGGTTTTTGTTTTGGAGCATTCCCTGATGACCCTGCTACTGTGCCAGGTTTTCGCACTCTCTTCCTCTTCTTGAGAAGGCTGGCCCCAAGAATAACTACCATAATTACTATGTAAAAAATCGTTCCGACTGAATCTTCCATTTTTTCTGTTTTAATATATATACTAAAATCAGCTACTCAATTTAACGCCTTTTCTTGGCTTTTCTTTTATTAAATATTCTGTTTATAAAATTGTCTTTATTGGCCCTATTGTTGCGTTTTGCTTCCTTTTTAGATTCTTTTATCCTCTTTTGAGTTTTCTTTGATTGAATTTTAAACTTATGCGCATTCGATTTTTTTTTGGCGTTTTCGTAATCCTTCTTTTTCTGCTCCTCGGATTTTTCGTATTTATTTTGAGCCTGCCTAACCTTTTTAGATTGTTTCTGCCCGAATGCACCAATAGAAACCAGAATCATTAGAAAGATAATAAATATTCTCCGTAATGATAATTTAGTTACTTTTGCCCAGGTTTTATTATTTCTGAGATGCATAAATACTTTCATTCAAAACTACGATTTTTTTTTATAACGGTAGCAATTACCTTTTTCTTGTTTTCTTGTGGGAAAGAAGAGCATAGTGTTATTCCTGAAACCTACGTTGATTTCGTGATTCGATTAAGTGATCCACTATTTATTGATTTAAACTCGATTGGGAATTCTGTTATTGTAACCAGTCAATATAACGGACATAATTCGGCAGGTTATAACAATCATGGCATAATTGTTTACCGTGCCAGTCAGACTGAGTTTTATGCTTTTGACCGAACTTGTACTTTTGAAGAAGAGTTAAATTATGCAGTAAATCTTGAAAGTCCGGTTGACTTAACCGCAAAATGCCCTAATTGCGAAACGGAATATATTTTGCCCAGCTATGCTACTCCTGGTAAAGATGGACCTGCAATTTATCCTCTAAAACAGTACTATGCTGATTTTGATGGGAATACTATCTGGGTTCGCAATCAACCATAAAAAACCCGGAGTTTGTCCGGGTTCTGATCATAACAATCTTTTTAGAATTAACTTAGTACCTGTAATGGTCTGGCTTATAAGGTCCGTTTTTAGGGATACCTATGTACTCAGATTGATCTGTGGATAATTTGGTGAGTTTAACCCCAATTTGATCCAGGTGTAATCTGGCTACTTCTTCATCTAGGTGTTTGGGTAATCTATATACATCTAAATCATAATCATTTTGCCAGAGCTCTATCTGGGCCAAAGTTTGATTTGTAAATGAGTTACTCATAACAAAAGAAGGGTGCCCGGTTGCACAACCCAGGTTTACAAGTCTGCCCTCAGCAAGTAAAAAAATGCTGTGACCATCAGGGAAAGTAAACTTATCTACCTGTGGTTTGATGTTGGTTTTTATAATGCCTGGATAGTTTTCCAGTTGTTCAACCTGAATTTCATTGTCAAAGTGACCAATATTGCAGACTATTGCCTGATCCTTCATTTTACTAAGATGATCTGCTGTAATTACATTGAAGTTTCCTGTCGCGGTCACATAAATATTTCCCTCTGGGAGAGCATCCTCAACAGTTTTTACTTCAAATCCTTCCATGGCAGCCTGTAAAGCACAAATCGGATCTATTTCAGTTATAATTACTCTTGCACCGTAAGATTTCATTGACTTTGCTGAACCTTTTCCCACATCACCATAACCACAAACAACTACAACTTTACCTGCCAGCATTACATCAGTTGCTCTTTTTATCCCATCGGCAAGAGATTCACGACAACCATACAGGTTATCAAATTTAGATTTAGTGACTGAATCATTTACATTAATTGCAGGAGTAAGTAGCTTTCCTTCTTCCTTCATCTGGTATAAGCGGTGCACTCCAGTAGTAGTTTCCTCAGAAACACCTTTCCAGTCTTTTACCATACGATGCCATTTTTGTGGATCCTCAGCCAATATTTCTTTCAATTGATTAAGAATAACTTCTTCTTCTTTATTGGATGGGGTTATATCCAGAATTGTTGAATCATCTTCGGCTTCATAGCCTTTATGAATCAGTAAAGTAGCGTCACCACCATCATCAACAATAAGATTTGGTCCCAGCCCACTTTCAAAAGACAATGCCTGAGCTGTACACCACCAATATTCTTCAAGAGTTTCACCTTTCCATGCGAAAACAGGAACACCACTGGCAGCAATTGCAGCAGCAGCATGATCTTGTGTGGAAAAAATATTACAACTTGCCCATCTTACATCTGCTCCAAGTTCTACTAAGGTTTCAATCAGAACCGCAGTTTGAATAGTCATATGGAGAGAACCTGTGATTCTGGCTCCTCTTAAAGGCTTACTTTCGGAATATTTTTGCCTAACCGACATTAAGCCAGGCATCTCTTTTTCAGCAATTTCAATTTCTTTTCTGCCAAATTCTGCAAGGCTCAAATCTTTAACTTTGTAGGGCATTCTTTTTGTCATTATATCTGTATTTTCCATTTTTGATTTTTTTAGGGGTACAAAGTTACAATTTATCTATGGATATTCAGAATGATGGTTGAGAAGTGTAATTAGGTGGCAATTATAGCTTAACTCGATGATTCAACTTTGAGAATTTCTTGTGCAATTACTTTGTCCTTTTTTAATTGGGCTATTAGTGAATCAACATCTTTAAATTTTATTTCATCACGTATTCGGTCAATAAAAATAAGATTAACATCTTGTCCATAAATGTCCTGCGAGAAGTTGAAGATATTAACTTCAATGGTTTTACTCACTTTTTTTGAATTAATAGTTGGTCGGATTCCTATATTCAACATCCCCAGATATGTTGTTTGGGAAATTATTAATTTAACGGCATAAACCCCATCTGAAGGAATCAATTTATGATTTTCTTTAGGAGTAATATTGGCTGTGGGAAATCCAATTTGACGACCAATCCTTTTGCCACCAACTATTGTTCCGTTTACAAAATATTCATACCCTAAAAATAAGTTGGCCCGTCGAATTTGGCCTGACCATAGGGCCTCACGGATTAGGGTGGAGCTTACTTTTTCACCGTTTATTAGTTTTGGTTGCATTTGTTGTGCCTGGAACTTGAATTTTTCCGCGCAGACTTTTACTGTCTCGAAATCACCTTTTCTGTCTTTTCCAAAATGATGATTGAAACCAACAATTAAAAATTTAACATTAAATTTATTCACCAGAGTTTTTTCAACAAATTCACAAGCGCTTTGTTGAGCTAACTCATAAGTAAAAGGCAGGATTATTAAATGATCAATATCAGTCTGCTCAAGTAATGTCTCTTTTTCTTCAATGGTAGTTAAAAATTTTAAATCAATACCTGAATTGTTTAAAACCATTCTGGGATGAGGCCAGAATGTAATAAGTACACTTTCTCCTTCAACCTCCTGTGCGATGTTGGTGAGCTCGTGAATAATTTGACGATGGCCCGAATGAACACCATCAAAAATTCCTATGGTGATTACAGGCTTTTTAAAATTTATTTTATCCAGGTTGAAGTGTACGTTCACTTATTATGTTTAAATATTTAGTCTGGTAAAAATAAGAAAACCAGATCAATTATCTTTACGAAGTATCTCCTAATAAAAATCCTTAAATTTGTATAAACTCACAGATATATGAAAACTCCAGAGATTGTTACAAATGACCCATGGCTTCAACCTTTTGAAAGCATCATTACCAAAAGGATTAATCAGGCCATGAAACGAGAAAAAATGCTGGTTGGCGAAGAATCTCTGAGTGATTTTTCAAACGGATATTTGTTTTTTGGCTTACATAGAACTGAAAATGGATGGGTTTTCAGGGAATGGGCACCCAATGCCACACAAATTTACCTTATAGGGACCTTTTCAAACTGGAAGGAATCAGAGGAGTATACTATGGAAAAAGTGAAATCTGGTACCTGGGAAATACATCTTCCGAAGGATAGACTAAAACATGGTGACCTTTTCAGGCTATCTGTACACTGGAGTGGTGGGCAGGGTGAGCGTATACCGGCCTGGGCCAGAAGAGTAGTGCAGGATGAAAGTACAAAAATGTTCAGCGCCGAAGTATGGTCTCCTACTCAGGAGTATTCCTGGGAGAATCCCGATTTTAAAAGAGCAGAAGAACCTCCATTGGTTTATGAAGCCCATGTTGGTATGGCCTCTGAAAATGAGAAAGTAAGCAGCTATAATTATTTCCAAGATGAAATCTTGCAGAAAATAGCTAGTCTAGGATATAATACTATTCAGTTGATGGCTGTACAGGAGCATCCGTATTATGGGTCCTTTGGTTACCATGTTTCAAGCTTTTTTGCTCCTTCTTCAAGATTTGGGACTCCTGAAGAATTAAAATCTCTTATTGATAGAGCTCATAATTTGGGCCTATCAGTTATTATGGATCTTGTTCATTCACATACGGTCAAGAATGTTAATGAAGGACTAGGCTTATTTGATGGGTCCCTTGATCAGTATTTTCATGGAAATGAGCGCAGAGAACATCCTGCATGGGACTCGCTTTGTTTTGATTATGGAAAGAATGAGGTTCTACATTTTCTTCTTTCAAATTGTAAATATTGGTTGGATGAGTTCCATTTTGATGGATATCGATTCGACGGGATAACAAGCATGCTCTATTTTGATCATGGTTTATCAAGAGATTTTACCGCATATGATCAGTATTTTGATGGAGGACAGGATGAAGATGCAATTGCCTATTTATACCTGGCGAATAAACTAATTCACGAAATACGGCCTGATGCAATATCAATAGCTGAAGAAATGAGCGGAATGCCGGGACTTGCAACTCCAGTAGATAAGGGTGGATTTGGTTTCGACTACCGCCTTGCTATGGGAACACCTGATTACTGGATTAAAATTATAAAAGAGAAACCGGATGAACAGTGGAATGTGTCAGAGATATATCATGAACTTAGTAATCACAGGGCAGATGAAAAAACTATCGGGTACGCGGAGTCTCATGATCAAGCGTTAGTAGGAGATAAAACTCTTATATTCAGGCTGATGGATAAGGAGATGTATTTTAGTATGAATAAAGGAAGTCAAAGCCTTGTGGTAGATAGGGGCCTTGCCTTACATAAAATGATCAGACTGGCAACAATTTCAACAGCAGGAGGAGGATACCTGAATTTTATGGGCAATGAATTTGGGCATCCTGAATGGATAGATTTTCCCCGTGAAGGAAATAATTGGTCATATAAGTATGCCAGAAGACAATGGTCTCTGATGTTTAATGCTGAATTGCGATATGGTGAATTGTCAGATTTTGATCAGGCAATGATTCAATTGATCCGTGATGAGCGATGTCTGGAGCAGGCATTCCCCTATAAGCGTGCTTCTAATGAAGGGGATCAAATTCTTGCTTTTACCCGAACTTCATTGCTCTTTGTATTTAACTTTAATCCATCTCAATCATTTACAGGGTATGGAATAGATGTTGAACCAGGAAAATACAAGTTGATTTTAAACTCAGATGATTCCAAATTTGGGGGCTTTGGCCGTCTTCAAAATAATAGTATATACCTGGCAAAAAAGGGAGGAAAACTTATTTCTTCCAACCCTGATTATTTGCATTTATATCTACCCAGCAGGACAGCTTTGGTGTTTAAAAAGCTCGAACAAAGAAGAATTTATTGAAGAATCAATACTTTTGTACTGCTCCACTCAATTCCATCATGTATTCTGATAAAGTACGTACCTTTTGGCCAACCTGAAAAGTTAAATGATTCAGTCACCACCTGACCTGGATAATCATACACCTTTTGAAGGAGTTTCCTCCCTGATTTATCAAATACCTCCATTATTAGTCGGTCTTTATATAAATCTATGATTTCAATATTAAATATACCATCAGTGGGATTAGGATATAGTTTTAATGAAACTATAGGTTTACTGAAATCTTCAATTGCTGTTGGGGCTTCTTGTAAGAAGTTTATAGGAACCGGACTGGCACCCTCTGCCGAGACAGTAATAGTAGCTGTTCTCGATTCCCCAGAAGTGTTTTCATCATAATCCACTCTGAACGATGTTGTGCTTTCTTTTGTAACATTTATCCAATTTTCAGTCTCGCTTACAGACCATTCAATATTGGCATTTACCGTAAAAGTATAGGAACCAGCTATAGAAGATGCTGTTGCTGATACGGGAGAAACCTCCAACAAAATATTTGCTCCTTGCTGAGTTAAAATTATAGTTTGTGCCACAACTCCAGGTCCTGTAACATTAATGTTAGCATAACGTGAGCTATTGGAACTGTTCTCATTGTATGTCACAGTAAGGGTGTTATTATCAGACTTAATGGCTGACAACCAATCTGAATCTTCAGAAATTATCCATTCAATATTAGAAGAGACACTAAAATTCAGTGTTCCTGAGTTTGCTCCAACTGTTGCTGTAGCCGGTGTAACACTTACCACAGCTGAGGCTCCTTCTTGAAAAAGAGTAACAATAAGAGGTGCAACACCCTGTCCTGATAAACCAAAAGTTGCTGATCTGGACTCAACTAGCAGATTTTCGTCATATTGTATTGTTAATGTTGAGTTATTTGTTTTCACTGCTGTTGTCCAAAAATTGTTTTCTGATACGCTCCAATTTACATTTGATAATATTGTAAATGTTATTGTGCCAGACGATGCAGATATAGTTTGTTCAAGAGGATCAACAGATAGTACTGGTCCTGATTCCCCCTGAGAAATAGTAACGGTTACAGGATTAACACCGGAACCTGATAAGGTTACCACAGCACTTCTTGATTCAGTCAAAATATTCTTGTCATATGAGATGTTTAGAGTTGCATTATCAGATTTGCTGGCAACAAGCCAGTTATAATTTTCAGAAACGCTCCAATTTATATTTGATTTAACAACAAAGTCTATTGAGCCTGCTTCGGGTCCAACATTAGCAAATGGTTGATATACTGATAAAATGGGCTCTGAACCCAATTGAATAAGTTCAACTTCCTGAGGTGTAACATCTGATCCGGATAAGGTAATGGTTGCTGTTCTTGAGTTAAAAGATGTATTTAAGTCATAATTGATAAGCAAAGTGCCATTGTCAATCTTTGCAACCGATAACCAATCTGAATCTTCAGCAAAATTCCAGATAACATTTGAGGCTACCGCAAAACTTATAGACCCGGGGTAAGAGGAAACTGTTGACGAGGTAGGAGTGACTACAAGTGTTGGTGTAGCACCCAGCTGGTCTATTGTAACTACCCGGTTTGATAAGCCTGGACCTGATAAAGTAATTCCGGCAGATCTTGGATCAATAGAAAGATTCTCGTTGTAGGATACTGTTAATGTTGAATTGCTTTCTTTTATGGCTGTTAGCCAGTTTGCGTTTTCACTAAATGTCCAGTTTACATTTGAAGAAATTGTAAAACTAAAAATGCCAGAGCTTGGACCCACACTTCTGGAATCCGGAGTAACGGTTAATACAGGAGTTGCTCCTGCTTGATTTAGACTAACTAATTGAGATGAAACAAATGGTCCGGAGAGTGTAATTGTTGACGACCTGCTATCTACAGAGATATTTTCATTGTATGTTACTGTCAATGTAGAGTTGTTTGTTTTAACTGCAGTAAACCAATCTGCGTTTTCAGACAAATTCCAATCTACATTTGATGAGACATCAAATGTTACTGAACCTGATGATGAAGAAATATTTTCTGAAGTAGGGTTAACACCTAATATTGGTGTTGCCCCATCCTGGTTAAGAGTAACAGTTTGAGATGATATTCCTGGACCTAACAATGTAATATTTGCAGATCTAGGATCAATAATTAGATTCTCATCATATGTTATAGTAAGGGTTGTTTCGTTTGATTTGACTGCAGTAAGCCAGGCAATATTCTCAGAAACAGTCCAATTCACATTTGAAGAAACGCTATAGCTTGTTGTTCCTGAATTTGCTGAAACACTTCTTGATGCAGGAGTTATAGCTAGTTCAGGATTTGCACCTTGTTGGTTTAAGCTCGCAATCTGATTTGAAACACCTGGTCCACTCAATGTAATATCAGCAGTTCTTAAATCAACGCTTGTATTTTCATTGTAACTAACAGTGATTGTTGTTTCATTTGTTTTAACAGCATCAAACCAACTTGCACTCTCGGATAAGGACCAATTTAGATTAGAAGAAACACTAAATGTAATTGACCCATCTGATGAAGAAACCGTCTGAGAAGTTGGACTGACAATTAAAATAGGTGTTGCTCCATTTTGGTTAACTGTTACGATTACATTGGAGACTCCTGGCCCTGATAAAGTAATAGGAGCATTCCTGGTATCGACAGATAGATTTTCATCATAATTGATTTGAAGTGTTGTTTCATTTACTTTCGTTCCACTTACCCAATCTAGGTTTTCAGAAAAACTCCAATTAATATTTGAAGAAATGGTAAAATATACTATGCCTGAAGTTTCTGATACAGAATGGGATGCTGGATTTGCTATCAGAATTGGATCGGCACCTTCTTGTTCAACTGTGACGGTTTGATTTGCAACTCCGGGGCCAGTAATTGTTATTCCTGCAGATCTTGTTTCGACAGAAAGATTTTCATTGTAAGTAACAGTCAGTGTTGTATTATTAATTTTATTGGCAATAAACCAATCTGCGTTCTCTGTAAAATTCCAATCGATGTTTGATGTAATAGTAAAATTAACGCTTCCGGAAGAAGATGTGACATTTTCAATACTAGGAGTAACTGTTAGAATAGGTGTCGCTGCTTCTTGATTAAATGTAACTATTTGAGTAAGGCCTTCACCTGAAATAGTAATGCCTGAGATACGAATAGCAACTATTAAATTCTCATCGTAAATTACCCTTAGGGTAGCATTGTCAATTTTTGTTGCTGTTAACCAGTCAGCGTTTTCTGATATGCTCCAATCAAAATTTGAGGTAACAGAGAAATCCATTGTTCCAGATGAAGCAGGAACTGTGGCAACTGTTGGAGAAATAGTTAAGACAGGGTCCCCTGCATTCTGATTCACTGTTACATTTTGATCAATAACACCTGGTCCAGATAAAGTAATCGAGGAAGATCGGGGATCAATTGTGGTATTTTCCTCATAGGATAGGGTTAAGGTTGTAGAATTTGTTTTCACTGCAGTAAACCAATCAGCCGTTTCAATAAAATTCCAATCAATATTAGAGGCAACAGTAAAGGTAGTTGACCCCGGTGAAGCATTGATAATTACGCTGGCCGGTGTCACTGTGAGAAATGGTGTAGCACCCTCTTGCTCTAGACTTATTATTTGATCACCAACACCCGGGCCTGAGACTGTAATATT
>JASJGS010000002.1:0-2936 GCA_033791445.1 Bacteroidales bacterium
CTATTTTAATTTCTCATGTAGGATATAAGGATAAGATTTTCCGGCCTGACTTTAATAATTCTCAGACTATAATTTACCTTGAGCAGGTTGATATTCTAATAAATGATATCCAGATAAGTATTACTAAAGACAGCAGGCAAAGTTTTAGCCAATCAGCGTCCATTTCCTATCTTTCAGAAAATCAAATTCAAGAAAATGTTTCCAGGTCAATGGCAGAGGCTATGATGACTACATCAGGAGTTTGGATGCAAAAAACAAATCATGGGGGAGGCTCTCCATTTGTTCGTGGACTTACAGGAAACTATACATTAATTCTTATTGATGGAATTCGATTAAATAATAGCACTTTCAGATACGGACCAAATCAGTATTTCAATACAATATCTCCTTTTTCAGTGAATTCAGTAGAAGTATTACGGGGAGGCGGATCCACTCTTTATGGTTCCGATGCCATTGGAGGAACCATCTTAGTCAACACTATTTCTCCATCTTTTTCAAGAAATAAAAAGATATATGGCAGTGTAGGAGGCCAGTTGATGAGTCATGGAATGGAATATTCAGGTAATTTAGAACTGGGTGGAAACGGTAAGAAATTAGCATATATCATCAATGGGAGCATTCGCGATTTTGGTGATATTAAGGCTGGAAAAGATCTTGGATATGAAAGACCATCTGCTTACTCGGAGAAAGACATGCTCTTTAAAGCTGTATGGAAACTGAATGATAATCAAAATATTAGCTTGAATTATCAATGGCTACGACAGGATAATGTACCCCGTTATGATAAAGTGGCCCAGGATGATTATGAGTACTATTTTTTTACTTTACAGCAAAGGCAGCTGGCTTATATAAGGTACCAGTATAACTGGCTAGATTCACCCCTGAACAGCTTTCAACTTACTGCATCATTTCAGCAATCAAACGAAGAAAGGGATACGAAAAAAAATAGTTCGGATTTGAGCAAAAATGAGCGGGATGATGTTTCAACACTTGGTCTGAATGCACAACTTAATGCATCGATTCTCAAAAGAATTGAAACCAATATTGGTCTGGATCTTTATAACGATTGGATCGGAAGTTCAAAAATGGAAGAAAACACCATAACAGGTGAGCTAATTAATTATCCCAGGGGGCTTTATCCGGATGGGTCCACTTCTTTTAGTGGTGCTATTTATAATACATATCTATATAATGTTAATCATTGGACATTTCAGTTTGGGTGGCGCTACAATTATACATTGAACAATGCTGAAGATGAATTATTCAATGACCTTGACCTTGCAACATCCTCATTTGTGTGGAATGGAAGTGTCAATTACAAATTAAAGAAATCCAGAATCTATGGCGCAGTCAATACTGCATTCAGGGCTCCAAATATTAACGACATTAGCTCATTGGGAGACTTTGACTATGGGGTTGAAGTTCCTTCAACAGGTTTAAAACCAGAAAGATCAATCACCTATGAACTGGGATATAAACTTGCAAAAAAGATAGTAAATTTCAATGTAGCTGCTTATTATACAAGAATAAAAGACCTGATTGACCGGGTCCCCTCAACCTATAATGGTGACTCTTTGTTAGATGGAAGTCAGGTGTATAAAAAAGCAAATGTAGGAGAGGCATTTGTGACTGGTATTGAGGCTGAATTTGAAGTTAAAGCCACAAATCATCTTTCAGTTATTTGGAATCTCACCTATGCATATGGTCAGAATATTACGAAAGGCGAACCATTTAGACGTATTCCTCCACTTTTTGGTGATCTTTCTATACGTTATCATAAAAATCGATATTTTGTTATTCTCCAGGCCTTGGCTGCCGGTAACCAGGACAGACTTTCAGGTGGAGATATTGATGATTACAGGATTCCTGAAGGTGGAACACCTGGGTGGTTCGTTTTAAATATTAAAGGAGGTTATGAATGGAAGAAAATAGGAGTAAAGCTTGCCTTGAATAACATTTTCAATGAAGCATACAGGATGCATGGCTCAGGAATAGATGGCTATGGATTTCACCTCGCTGGGTCTATAAGATTTTACTTTTAAAAGATAAAGATTTAACTTTTATTTATTGATAAGGAATTTGAGTACAATTTCAACAAAGAGATCTTCTTCATCCATAAAAACCATATGATGACTGTTCTCAAAGAGTACAAATGTTTTTTCACCCTTATACCTGTCAACTCCATATTTTACAACATACCAGGGAGTGCTGGTATCTTCTGCTCCCGCAATACTAAGCAAAGGTGTAGATAAGGAATTAATTGAACCCATTAAATTTACTCCCAACAATTCCGGTATCATTAATTCCTCAATATGCTTTTGTTCATTTAACCACAAAGGAAATCTATCTTCATAGTCCACAGCATCATCTATTCTATTAATTGATAGGTTTCGGGACCATCCCCCATAAGCTCTGGTCATCCATTTTTCAAGTATTTCTGATTTTTCTTCAATATCATTAAGGGATTTGTCCTGAAGTCCGTTAAGTTCTTCAATTGCCTCTTTGTTATTTGTTTCTTTTGCCCATATAAGCATCATATTGACTCTTTCTTTAATACTTAACTCAACATCAAGCGGAGTGCAAATGGTAATAAGCTTCTTTATTTCATTCCTGTATTCCATGAGGTACAAATATGAAAGCAAGCCTCCCCAGGAATGACCCATCAAATATATATCTCGATTATTAAATTTTTCTTTCAGAAAATTTACAACATAATGCACGTCCTTAACATAATTGGATATACTATGCTTGCTGTCAGGTACTCTTTTGGATTTCATTATTCCCCTTTGATGAAGGTATACAACCAGGAAATGATTTTCCAATTGTGGACCTGCATAGGCTTTTAAAATTGGTACGCCAAGCGGACTTCCCGGTCCTCCATGCAGGTATAACAAAATAGGACTTGAATTGTCTTCCCCTCTTATATTAGCAAACAG
>JASJGS010000003.1:0-6353 GCA_033791445.1 Bacteroidales bacterium
AGGCTATACCACAGTTGTCATTGGTCGCAGTTGGATCAAATTCTCCGCCTACTACTGTATAATAACATTGTCCTGCATCGGCAGTTTTGGTTTGATCGCCTACACAACTGATCGTTGGATTCTCAGTGTCATTTACGGTGACTGTGAAGCTGCAATTGGCACTGTTTGTACTGTTATCCGTAATCGTCCAGATGATGGTTGTACCATGCGGGATCTGGGCTCCGGCAAGAGTAGCTCCTCCGTTAAAATCGTTTACAACTGAGGCTATACCACAGTTGTCATTGGTCGCAGTTGGATCAAATTCTCCGCCTACTACTGTATAATAACATTGTCCTGCATCGGCAGTTTTGGTTTGATCGCCTACACAACTGATCGTTGGGTTGGTGATGTCTGCAACATTTACATTAAATGCAGCTGTTGTGGAATCACAACCAGTTATATCATTTGTTTCAGTAAGGGTTAGTGTACCAGATGTAGGGCCCCAGTCAACTGTTATCTCATGGGTTCCCTGGCCAGCTGAAATAGTTGCACCTACCCCGGTTATAACCCAATTATATGAGTGATTGGCTATATCAGGAGTATTGTATGTTTCCCCCGAAGCATTTGGGCAGACATCAGAGTTTCCTGAAATTGTAGGGGTAGGAAGATCCAGGACAGTTTGTGTAGCAGAGCCGCTAGCTGTACAGCCATTTGCATCGGTATAGTTATAGGTAATTGTATGATTTCCTACGCCGGCAAGACGAGGATTAAAAGTACCACCACTAACCCCGGTTCCTGAATATGTTCCACCAGCAGGTCTGGCCTGATTCAAAACAAAAGCAGCATCATCCAAACAAACGTCAGGTAAAGGTTTATAAGGATTTTCTGTGGATACAGAATAAAAAGACGAAGGATTATTCTGATTTCTAAATTCCGTTAAAAGCCAGTCCTGAGTTCTTTCAACCGTTTGAACCCTAATTTCATCCATTAATCCCCTAAAATATCGCGTACTAATAACCGGATTACCACCCCATAACCAACTATCAATATCAGCCAAAGCAGTCCAATAAGTTGGAACTTGTATAGTATTGAAAGTCATAGGACTTCCATTCACAAATATCTTAACTTCTTGAGTGCTATAATTTAAAGTAACAGCAAGATGTTGCCATGTGCCATCGGTAAATGGATTTAGTCCAAGATTATAGTTATTTGTATTGAACCCATTCGGGTAAAAGAAATGATCACCATCCCCTTGAGAGGCCCATTCATAACCCCCCCGTGGAGCTACAAATCTATTTGTCGATGACATCACTATCTGATAATCACCATCAGCAGCATCGACATAATTTATCCAGAGTGACATTGTTGCTTCATCATTGGTTCCATCCAAATTTGGATCATCATCAACTACAATCTTATCATTTACTCCATCAAAGATTCTACCATATAATAATTTACCGGTTGTACCTGAAGTACCCGAGTTTTCACCATAGTTCCCTGCATCTGTTGCATCCAGAAAATCTCCATCCAGGTGCATTACCTGGACATAATCTGAACTCCATGTTTCCCTTGAAGAAGGATTTGATGTAATTCCTGATTTCCCATAGAGCATCAGAATATCAGTATTTGCACTTGGAGAGACAACCGGTACTTTTACCCAGGCTTTATACGAACCTGTAGCAGGATTATACTGGCTGATTTCAAACTTCAGCGGATTGCCGGCTGCATCTAAAAAAGCAACATCATATCCGTTGGCTGACTGTAGTTTACCTCCATTCCCTACTGTTGCCAAATCAGGATCTGTAAAACTAACCAGAAGCGGGAAATCTATAAGATTTACTGCACCAGATACCTGGCCGGAATTTATAGTAATTGTTTTATAGTAGCTATAGCCGAATGTTACAATAGGTAAGGGATTTTCAATTATTACAGCTTTCCCAGCCATAGTAATTGAAAGGCCACTTGATACCTTTGTGGCAACAACCTTATATACTCCCTCGGTTAATCCAGGCCAGGTAAGTACACCGCCTGTTCCAGCAACCGTAGCACCCTGGTTTGTTCCATTGTTTGTTAATTGATAGTTAACACCCGATTCTGATCCGGATAACTGGACTACTAATCCACCTGAACCATTACAATATGATCCAGAACCTGATACATTAAATGCTTGGGGTAAACCCTGCTCAAGCCCTCCAAAGGTCATAAAAGAAGCTGGAGCAATCTGATTATTATACTCTGTGGCAATCCATGAATTAGATTTAGCTACAGATGATATCCTAATCTCATCCATCCGGCCATTGAAATAGCGGCTAGCGCCAATTTGTTCTATAAAACCCCCTCCAAATTCAATTTGAGCATTATTCTCGAGCCTTCTTGTAACATTAGCAGTTGAATGGACAGCACCATTTACAAGTAATGTATGTACTGAGCCCCAGGTACCCGCTACGAAATACCATTGTCCTGCATTCCATGTTGTCGATATTGAGTTTTGTCTATCTAAAGAACCTGAGTGTTCAATTTTAAAATATTGTGCTCCATATGGGGTATAAGTATGCTCTGCGCCAATAAGAACAAATGTAAAATGGTTATTTGCATCTACATATTTATTCAATATTGTTTGGCAGGTAACAGATGAAGAATTAAATGTTGCAGCTGGTCTAAACCAAAATGAAACTGTTCCTTGCACGGCATCTATATCCGGTACCTGAACCCTGTCATTGATTCCATCGAAACTGCGTCCATTTGCAAACATCCCAAGGCCACCACTTGAACCAAAATTAGTTCCATTGTTCCCATTAGATGTAGCATCTTGTAAACTTCCATTTAAATGCCAAACCCCACTATATCCAACCCATGTAGAAGTTGTTGAAGGATCAGCACCAATTGAAGAGTTTCCAAAATAAACATTAAATGAATGTCCTCCTGCAGGTAGTGATGGAATTCGAACCCACGCAATTAACTCGCCAGTAGAAGGATCATAGCTTTCTACCTGATGATCTAGAGGATTTGTATCATCCTCTGAAAAGGCAATATCCCATCCATTAGAATTTTCCACATAGCCACCATTGACTGTAGTTCTCAGATCATTATCTGTAACAGAAACAAGGACGGGGAAATTAACATGTGGGCCACCACTGATCTGGACTGCTGGAATAGTTATTGATTTTCGATAGCCGTATCCAGCAAGCCATTGAGCTTCTACCCCAGCAAAAAAGCCAGAAAATAGAAATATGAACAAGAGGAGGCGTAACCTCATGGTAACTATTTCGATTTCATCAAATAAGATTGCTACTTATTAATCTGACCTTAAAGAACCATGAAAGGTTGCACCAGCATACCAGGCAAACTTTACCAACTCTGTAACAAAATGTTTAAATGAAGGCTGGAAATGGCTCAAAATCAATAAATACAATCGTTTAATACTCAAATTGTTTATTAATACGTAGTATTTACAGGAAATGTTTGGAATTTCACCCAGTGATTCTGGCAAATTTTGCGATGATTTGAGTTTAGAAAGTCAAAATTGTATACAACTATAGTTAACTACTATTGTATCACGCTGTATGACTGGAGATTGAGACATACTTAAGTATTTCATTTGATTAAAAAGAGATTAAATAATTAAAAATATTTCTGTGAAATAATATTTGATATGAATGCAGGAAAATCTAAAAACACTCTTCATAACTTATGAAATCACCAATTCCATTCATCATGAGACCTTTCTAATTAACTAAATAGAAACCAAATCCGGTTTGAGTATTCTAAGTAAACTTAAACGAGAAAAGAATGGAATTTTTTGGCTATAAAATGTATCAAAAAAGGGAGAACTGAATCCTCAATTTTCCCTTTCTTATAATAAGTTTTATACTTTTCTGTTAGCGAGATATGCTAATAAATTCTAGCTGAAATCAATTTAATTATTACAATCCCTAGATTATAAACATGGCATCTCCATAGGTCCCGAACTTATATCCTTCCTTAATGGCTGTCCTGTATGCTTCAAAAAGAAAGTCATAGCCAGCAAATGCAGATACCATCATCAGGAGTGTGGAGAGTGGTAAGTGAAAATTTGTTATCATTTTATTTGGAACCAAAGGTTCATATGGTGGGAAAATAAACTTATTGGTCCAGCCATCATAAGGTTTCAGAAATCCATCGGATGAAACAGAACTCTCAAGTGTTCGAAGAACGGTAGTTCCAACAGCACAAACATTGCGTTTTTCCGTTTTGGCCTTGTTGATTATTTGTGTGGCTTCTTCCCCAATATAAATTTGTTCTGAATCCATCTTATGCTTGGTAAGGTCTTCAACTTCCACAGTTCTGAAGTTTCCGAGTCCTACATGAAGAGTGATATAGGCAAAATTTAAGCCCTTAATTTCCAGCCTTTTCATTAGTTGCCGACTAAAATGCAAACCAGCTGTGGGTGCTGCTACTGCTCCTTCATGCTTAGCAAAAACAGTCTGGTACCTCTCCTTATCATCAGGTTCAGCAGCCCGCTTAATAAATTTTGGAAGAGGAGTTTCCCCAAGTTGGTACAAGGTTCTCTTAAACTCATCATATGGACCATCAAATAAAAATCTCAATGTTCTACCTCTAGATGTGGTATTATCAATTACCTCAGCAACAAGCAGATCATCCTCACCAAAGTATAGTTTATTACCAATCCTGATTTTTCTTGCGGGATCAACCATTACATCCCACAATCTCATATCCTTATTCAATTCACGCAATAAAAACACTTCAATTTCGGCTCCTGTTTTCTCCTTATTTCCATATAATCGAGCTGGAAAGACCTTGGTATTATTAAAAACCATTACATCCTGATCTTCAAAATAATTAATAACGTCACGAAATGTTTTATGTTCAATAGTACCTGTATTGCGATGCAACACCATCATCCTTGACTCATCTCTGTTTTGGGCCGGATATTGGGAAATTTGTTCATCTGGTAATTCAAACTTGTACTGTGATAATTTCATAAATTATGTGCTTTAATTTTGCATGACCTTATACGTAAGAAAATGCAATAGGTTACAATATTATTATATTTTTTTCAAATTCTTCAATGCTCATGGTCTTATCTAGCTGATAATCACCTATTCTAGTTCTTACTAATTTTGACAAATAAGCTCCATTTTCAAGAGCAATTCCTATGTCTCTGGCCAAAGATCTTATATATGTTCCTTTGCTACAAGACACTTTTATCTTCAAATCTGGCATAGTAAAATCAAGTACTTCAATGTTAGAAATAAATATTTTACTGGCTTTTAATTCTCGAATCTCACCTTTTCTGGCAAGGTCATAGGCCCTTTTTCCATTTATATTTTTTGCTGAGAACATAGGGGGTATCTGCTCGGATTCTCCTATAAATCCCTTTACAGCTTCAACTACTTTTTCTTTTGTTATGGATGAAGTGTCAAAAACCTGATCAACTTCTGTCTCCAGATCAAATGAGGGGGTAGTCTCTCCAAAATGAATGGTTGCTATATATTCCTTTTCAAGATCCTGCAACTGTTGGATGGTTTTAGTTGCTTTTCCTGTACAAATCAATAACAATCCTGTAGCCAGGGGATCAAGTGTGCCGGCATGGCCTACTTTAATTTTCTGAATATCAAGGTTGTTCCTAATTATATTTTTAACTTTTTTTACAAGATTAAATGATGTCCAATTTAATGGCTTATCAAATGATAACACTTTACCAGCTAAAAAAGCTTCTCTTTCTTCTTCTATCCCCATCCTCAATAATTATCCAAAAAGTATGGCTATTAAGCCAATTATAAAACAATATAATGCGAAATAAAACAAATTACCCCTCTGAACAATTCGAATCATCCATCTACAAGCCAGTAAACCAGCAATAAAAGCTGCCACAAAACCAACAATAATCGGTAATAAACCTGTTTCACCATTCTGGGCAAAATCACCCTTGAAAATTTCCAATGCATTTGCCGCAAGTATTGGAAATATAACCATCAGAAACGAAAACTTTGCAACTTCAGTTCTTTTATCCCCAAGGAGAAGACCTGTAGCAATTGTTGCCCCTGAACGTGAAATTCCAGGAATCACAGCGAAGGCCTGAGCAATTCCTATCACAAAAGCATCGATATAAGAGATGGTTTTGTTTTTAGCCGGAGCCAATTTCGTAAATGCCAAAAATGATGCAGTAACAAGAAGCATTCCACCAACTAATTTAATATTACCATCAAACAAAGACTCAACCTGTTCAGAGAAAAAAACACCCACCACTCCAACTGGTATCATGGAAACAATTATTTTTAAAACAAATGCAGATTCCTCTGATTTCCTAAAGGAGAAAAAACTTTTAAAAAGTATTACAATTTCTTTCCAGAAAATAATTATTGTACTCAATA
>JASJGS010000004.1:0-17912 GCA_033791445.1 Bacteroidales bacterium
AAAGTACCTTAGCAATAATTAATACAAACCTTTTACACTGGCATCGGCTCCTGCCCGATATTGAAAGAGTATGCTCATCAGTTCATGGTTGGAGCAATGCAATAGCCTTTTCGTATGGATATCTTTGAGTAAGGATGACAATGATTTGCGCTTTTTTCTCACTTTAATCAACGCATCCGTTCAAAAATCATTTCCTAATACATTGGCAAATTTTGAAACAATATTGAGTGCTGCAGAATTACCTCCCTTTAATGTACTTTACGAAACACTCATTTATTCCACTTTTATTCCACTTTCGGGGATTGTCCCAATGTCATTCAGCACTTACCTTTGTTATAAATTTTGCTTGTAGAAGTTCTTCCATATAAAAAGAACAATATTTTCCATTAATATAAAAAGTAATCATGACTGATAAAACTATGGCTAACACAGAAAGTTTTGATGATAAATGCCGGTTTATCATAGAATTGGGCAAAGCTGCCCATAGCTATGTGTCACCGGCAATAAGGCTCGAATCGTACCTGAACAGGGTAACAGCAGCCTTTGGATTAGAAGGGGAATTTCATTCTACACCCACCAACATGATCTTTGCTTTCAGAGAAAAAGAAGATGATTGGCAAAAAATAAATCTTTCCGTCGTTCAGGGCGGGCTTGATCTTACAAAACTTCCGGCACTGGATGATATCGTTGACGAAATTGTTGTAGGCAAACTCAGTATAAAAGAAGCCGAATCCAGACTTACGGAGGTGGCAAAATCTGCTGATCCTTATGGCAATGCTATGCAAGCTTTTGGCTATTACCGAATTACAGGATGAGAATGTGTATTTTGAGGTTCGGTTTGATGTGAAATAGGGGGTAAAGTGCCTCATTACCGAACCACGGGAAACTCAGTAATCCTTAGAGTTGTGCATCCATAAGGAATCAGGGTGACCTCCAGTAGGGGATCGCCTTGCAAATGTTTCAGGGGCAGACTGTGGGGCAAAGGTCCTGCCATCTCCCTGCTAAGCTTCCAGTCAGGAATAATCCTCCCTTTGGTGCGCAATAACACAGGAGCATTTTCAAGCGTCCAGGGATAGATTCGCTCTTCCTGCCAGTCTTGTTTTCCTTCTTTGCTGCTTACTTCATCTTCGATACCTCCTTCTCCCCCTTTGCTAATTGAGATAAACTCAAAGCCCGCTTCCGGGTCCATGACCGCCGCTTCCAATAGTCCGATGTTCCAGGGATCCAGGGGATATACTTCTTTGTAGTTTCCCCATCGATCATCACTTTCTACGGCGCTCCACTCCTCCCTGATCTTTAAGGAGTAGACCAGTGGACCACGTTCCACAGAAACTGAATTCTCCACCCAACGATTAAGTGAAACTTTCATGGGCAGCTGAAGCTCAACCAGGTCATCATCTTGCCAGGTACGATCAATGATGAGCATGCCTTCTTCCACTTCGAAACGGACTTGTTCACCGTTAATTTGTAAAGCTGGTTCATTGCACCAAAGTGGGATTCTCAGGTGCAGGGGAAAGGCGACCGGATTCTCTGAGGAGATTCGCAAGCGAATCATATCTTCGAAGGGATATGCTGTTTCTTCCCGGATAGTCACTTCCACTCCGCCCTTTACTTTCGCAGTGATGTTACAGGGAGCATATACCACCGCAGCCAGTCCGCCCCCATCTGTGGCATACCATAAATGCGAAACCAGTTTTGGCCAGCCCTGGTGCAGGTTGCAGGTACAGCAGGGATATCCGGTTAACAGACCATAACAGAGATCCGTACCCCCATGATGATCCTCTTCATAAAAGTTATGACGGTGACGCGTCAGCATCACCTGGTTGGCCTGCTGGAAATATTGTCTTGAGCTGAAATTATCCGTAACCTGAGTGGGCAGAGCATTGTAAGCAATTTTTTCCAGGTGATCCATCCATGCCGAATTGCCCGATATGGCAATCATCTTCTCCAGTGAATACATCAACTCCACCACTGAGCAAAGCTCAATGCCCTGGGTGGGATCCTTGCCATGCATAGGCTCATCTCCGCCGTACATCCCCTGTGGCTGGCCATGATAAAGCTGGATATCTTCCAGGGCCTTCTCCACCGCTTTTATATAGCGTGGATCCGGGTCCTGCTGGTAACGGATCATGGGCTCTTTGATACCCTGTGCCAAATTAACGCAGTGAAAACTCTGCAGCTGCCTCGTACAGAGGCGAGTTATAAGCTTTTCATCAAATGGATAGCGATTTTGGGTATTGTAAGGATAGAGGTGGTCCAGCTCAGCCCCATCATAACAATCCTCATTCAGGAAGACTTCGGTCCAGGGGAAGGTCTGCTTATGCAGCAGGTCCCCAAGCTCCAGGAGGAAAGACTCGCCGGTCAGATTATAAAGCCAGTGCACCACCATCAGGTTATCCCCTCCCCTTCTGTTGGCCCAGAAGGTCCAGTTGTCGAGGGGAGTTGTAGGGAGCTCCTTTAACTGGAACTTGAAATAGTTCAGCATCAGATTGATTACACGCTCATCGCCCGATACTTCATAATATTGCTGCAGAACCTTAAGCATCACCATCTTGGGCCACCAGTCCTGCCGCATTGTTTTTTGAAGTCCGGGTTCCGCTTCGGGTGCCTCTTCAAAGGGAACAGGTCCAAAATAACCGCTTTCGGTCTGACTATTCAAGGTCCATTCAATCCAGGGCATAGTCTTCTCCTTCAAGGTTTCATCATCCAGCAACCAGGCCAGAGGTAACAGTCCATCCAGCCAGTATGCACCACGCTCCCAACCATCGCCATCACCACCAAGCCAGCCGTTTCGCTCACCAACCACGGATGGATACCACTCATCGAGGTGACCGGTCATTCCATCTCTCATCAACTCCAGCTGGTGCAAAAGCCAGCCTTCGGGCCGTATGGTGCCCAGAGGCAATTCTAGATACTTCTTGGGATGAAGGGGCACACGGTTCTGCAGATAGAGATTATCCTGGTCTGCTGGTGTGGTGCGTGGTGCGGGTGCTTCAGTACAGGCTGTAACAAATAGTACCAATAACAAAAGGGGAATCTTGGTTTTCATGGACTCATAAGGCTTTGCATAAGAATAATAGCTTACTGCGTAACTTAAATTTTTCAATTTACAATAAAGTTGAAGCGGCTACAAGCTTTAAATTTACTATATTATTACAATACTTAATTACAATACTTATCTTAAAAGCTTGATCATAGTTATTCGAAACGACTGGGCACTTTTACAAATAATTGTAGATAACACAATTAAATGTTCGAAAAATATATATTAAATAAAACTAAATATATTTGGTTAATATAATTAACTACTTTATATTTGTGACAATTTAAAATCATTAACAACTCAAAATATGGATAATAATAATTTAACACCGGAAGAGAGCTTTGATATAATTACTAAAGCTATTTCTAACTTCAAAATGAATTATAAGGAAGGTGCAAAGTCATTTCTCCTTTGGGGTTGGGTATTAACTCTGGCCAGTTTTTCTAATTTCATAATCTTAAAGGTTTTACATATCAAAGAAGCATACGGATCAATGGGGTTTTATAGTCTTGCAAATTGGGTTTTATTTGGTATTATTGGATTTATATTCTTGTTTTTCATGGACCGTAAAACTAATAAGGATAAGAAAGTATTCAGCCATTTAGATAATTATATCAAAAAACTTTGGATTGTAACTGCGGCTTCCTTTTTTGTTGCAGTAATTCTTTGTATTAAATTGGAGATAGCTCCACCGCCAATAATGTTGTTAATCGCAGGTATTGCAACTACAACATCAGGGCTACTTATCAAGTCTAAACCTGTTATTATTGGAGGTATTGCATTTTTTATATTCAGTATAGCTACAACATTTGTATCAAATGAAAACATAGCATTAATCGTTGGCCTGGCTATAATTTGTGGTTATCTGATTCCAGGATATTTTTTAAAATTTGCTAAAGAATAGCATCATGTACAAAGATTTAGATCCCCTGATACACTCGCAATTGCGTTTGGCAATTATTTCTATGCTGGTGAGCTCAGAGAAAGTTGAGTTTACGCATATCAAGGAAGAAACGAAAGCTGCTGCAGGTAATATCAGTATACAGATTAAGAAACTGCAGGAAGCAGGATATATTAAAGTTGAAAAAACTTTTAAGAATAACTACCCGAAAACCTTGTTGTCTATAACCGATAAAGGAGTTAAGGCATTTGAATCCTATGTGAATGATCTTAAAAAATATATAAGTCCTGACTAGTATTTTTTTTACCAATTTGGTTAATATTATTAACTACTTAAATCTATAAATCATAAAAAACACATTATCATTTTTAATAATTTCCATAGTGATGGAAATTTGCAGTGCCCAGACAAGCATACCTAAATCTGTTGACACCTCCTTATTAGATTTCTATCGTCAATATAGTTCATTTACCGATCCGGGAGAATATGAATACTTGTATGAGAATCTTCCTGATTCTTTACCAGAACTTTGCAGTTTAATTAAATCCCAGTTTATTCATCCTTATGCTGAATTGCCTAAATATCGTGAACAAATCCCCAAAGAGAGATGGAATGAATTATTCAATTTTCCAAGCGTTAACTCGATTTTAGAAGGTCTTCAATCTTATGACTCCTCAGGTTTAGTGAATGATCGCTTACCTGAAGACCGATTAGTACTGGGTTGCCAACATAATGCAATTTTACTGGCATCGATATTAAAGTATCGCGGAATTCCTGCCAGGGTCCGCTCCGGACATGCAACATATATAATACCTGGGTTTCATACGAGTCACACAATCTGTGAAGTCTGGGATGAAAATGATAAGCGTTGGATGCTTGTGGATCCTAGCATGGATAAGATTGATCTCAGCAGAGAGCAGTTTGACTTAAGTAACGATTTATGGTTAAAAATGCAAAATAGGGAAATAGATCCCAATCTATATGGGATACCCCGCAGATATACCGGTTTGGTTTCGATAGTAGGGAAAGTTTGTACAGATTTGGCATCGATATTGGGAACCGAGTATCCTATTAATCAATATGCACCAATATTGGATTACATTTTTGAAAATGACGAACAATTAACTTCAGAACATATAGAAACACTAAATAGAATAAGTGAATTAATGAAATCTATTGATGCTGATAACATTTCTAAATTACAGGATATTTACAATAATGCTCCTGAAATTCAGATTACAAAGTCATTTGAATCAGCTTTTACAAATTCTAATAATAGCGCGAGGGCCAAAGACAATTAGCCACAACCGTGAGTATAAGAATATTAGTCGATTGTGTGGTAATTTATTATCAGGTTTCACAAACTTTGAAGCGGGCTACAAGCCTTGAACCTGCCTGCCTGCAGACAGGTTTACTGCTGTTTCGGCTATTATTTTGATACATTGTTAGGGTATAGTCAGTTTCTCTTCTTAAAGACCATTATATAAGGTTGATCGTATCCCTCATAATTCCTGGATATTTGAATAAGTTCAAAACCCCAATCAATAATGTCAGAGATCTCTTTTTCAAGGGGTGATGAGTTCCATCCGTATTTTTGTCTCTGAGAACTTAGACTTTCATATTCATCATATTGAGGATTGATGACATAAAACAATCCATTATCTTTCAAGTTTTCACGTACATCCATAATGAACTTCCGGGGTTCCTTTAGGTACTGATATGTTCGCATCATAAGAATTTTATCAAATGTACTATCAGGTAAATTAGTTTCAGTGTCAGTACCATTGACAACAATGAATTTATTTGTAAATGGTCTGCCGTTGACCTCCTGATAGAAATCCACCACTTCATTGATAGATATTTGATTACATACTGATGTATCTATATCTTGAATATAAAAGGTTAAGCTGTCGTTGAAAATTGACAGCATAGCTTCTATGTATCCATTACCTGCACCAATATCCGCAATTATTTCACCTTTCTTGAATTTTATAGCACCAATACCTCTGTCTTCAAGCGTTTTTTTTATTTCTTCCTTACTTGTTATATATGGATAGCCATCGAATGGCTGCATTGAAGTGGGATCAACAGGTGGATTACAGGCAAACAGAAATAAAAGTGTAATCAGTAAAATAATTCTATTTCGAATCAAATCCATGGTTTATTGTTTTTAGTTATAAATTCATACTGATTAGCCCTAACGACTAATGTAAGAAGCGTAGCTTTGGAACGTGCGGAGGCATTGTGTGGATATGATTTCATACATAATGCTACCACAAGTTGTTAAAAAATCAGATATCATCGTTATTTGTCATCTAATATCCATTTAATACGATACCATTATTTACCTGCTTTAATTCTTGAAGTAATTTGTTGATGCCATTTAACATCTTCCCACATGCCTTTAAATTGAGGGTGTGTAAAGTTAGAAGTACAGATAAACCTATAGTTGTGTTTTATTGCTAATTCAACGGAAACATCAGCCGCTTCCTTAATAAATTCCCAACCAGTTAATGGGTGATCTTGCCAGAAAACAGCACCCCATCCTTCCGTGTTTCCAACTGGAATATTGTATTTTTTTACTAAATCAGCTGCAATTTTAATTCTGAATTCCATCCAATTGGTAAGCTCTTTTTTGTTTAAATTCCAGTAAGCAAGTACTTTCATGTAATTTTCTTCAAAGTGAAGTTGTTTCTCACTGCGGAACATATGTAAGTCGCTGAGACTGGTTTTTTTATTAAAATCGCCGTGGTGGACGAACCAGAAATGTGGGTCGATTGCATCAAATTTTGAAATATTGACACTGTAAATATCTGCTGCTCCGGGAAAGCTTGCAAAGAATCGTAAGTTTGGCCATTTTGCTTTTAACTGGGTAATTGAGTCATCAATAAACCTCTGGAAGAATTCAATTTGCAGAGGTGTATAAGCAACACCTTTTCTTTTTATGAACACATCATCAGGCACATTAGCATCGGGATTATTTTCTTTAAAAAGTTTTTCATTGGTTCGGTGGTTCATCTCTGTTTT
Organism: Bacteroidales bacterium; assembly: GCA_033791445.1. Lineage (GTDB taxonomy): Bacteria > Bacteroidota > Bacteroidia > Bacteroidales > VadinHA17 > JANTGF01. The sequence goes on from JASJGS010000004.1 coordinate 6,972, forward strand.
AAACCATTCCAGCCCATGCCAAAGTGGGTATTCATTTATAAGGTCAACATAAATTATATTCTGCAACAGGTTATTTTCCTGTATGAAAGTTAGTGTTTCATCCCAAACTCGAACAAAATCACTGACACTTTTTGTTTCCAAGTTTCTTTCGGTACCATGTGACATAAACCAGGTGGAAAGGCCTATGTAGATTCCTCTTTCTTTGCATTTTGTGAGAAATTCAATTAAACCATTTCTTGGCTGGGAACGCATGGTATAATCGTTTCCCCATAATGCCGGCTTATAGGTTTCCCTGATATGCAAAAATTCCTCTTGAATATTTCCTGAATTATCAGAAGCTATCATGTGCGGAAAACAGTCAATTCGTAAAGCATTGTAGCCCCGTTCAACCAATCCATCCAAAACCTTATCCCAATCTTCAAAATCACCATATTTATGATGTCGTAATAACCAGGAATAGTCCCACATGGTAATAGCCACTGGGTTTTCCATTTCCATTAGGTCTATAGGGGAGTTGTTTGTGACAAAAAGTTGTGTATTACTATTTGATGTTAAAATGGATGGTATCATCATCGCTCCAGTTATAGCTGTGGCATTTTTGATAAAATTTCTACGGTCAATTTTATTCGATTTTATCATGGTCAGTTTTCTTTTTAAAAAAAAATTAATATTTTTTCCAATCAGAATATCCTTTTTCCGCTCTTCCTGGAGTACTTTTAAATTTTTTATTGACCATTGATAATTTCACCTTTAACAATGGTGTTTTTTTGCGTACATCTTAAAGCTGCAATTCCAGTCCATAGTTCTTAATTCAATGTTCGTTAAGGGAGATAGTTTACAAAGTTAAAGGCACTTGCTTTACACCCAATTAGTGCTCAGCCTTGTTGATTTTTCTTTCTCTCTTATATTTTTTTCATTAAAGTATCCTAAAAGTACATTTCAGTAAAAGACTTTCCAAATTCCAATGCCAATTTCCTCAGCAGCAACTCTATTACCAATAAGCGCTCTGGTCATATAAATCCAGTAATATGATCTCCATCTCACAGATCCGTTTTGAGTGACATTCATGACTTTCATATTAGATGGATACTGGTATTCTCTAATGCGGTTGGGGAATGGGATCTTTGATTGTGTGTGTTCTTTGGCCGGTGTTTCCATATCCAGCGCTTCATGTGGTCTAAATAATTGTATTCTTTTACAAAAGCACTTAGAAATTCAATGATTGAGTGAATGATAAATTGGTCTCCAAGCAGTTGTTCTTAAATTTTATATGAGCATGATAGAGTAGGGCACGCACTGATACAGTCTTTTACTAAATCTGATGGAAAACTTGCAGCCAATTACTGTAATAATTTCAGTTGCCTGAATCATGTAAACTTCTTTCATTTTCAATCTAATTTATTTTTTCATAACTTTAGAAATGAAGTATCTACCAGTGGTTTTTTTAATACAGTTGCGTTTACGTATAATCTAAACGGGTGATATTTTGTGCAGAAGAGGAAATTCATAAGCATATGAAAAACCTAATGTCCATTGAAACAAAGTGCCTTCTTATCCAACCGGAATTTTCTAAGCATAGTGCTTTGAACTATAAAGATGTTTGCGAAATAGTTGGTGCCAAATATCCTATTCCACCTCTGAACCTTATTACTGTTGCAGCACTTTTCCCTCAAAACTGGCATTTTAAACTGGTAGACCTTAATATTGAATCCTTAAATATTGAAGCGATCAAATGGGCTGATCTGGTTTGTACAGGAGGGATGCTTTCACAGCAAAAAGGAATATTATCATTGATCGAGCTGGCTCATTCGTTTGGGAAGAAAGTAGCAATAGGTGGACCAGAACCCACATCACAACCCGATTTATATCAACATGCCGATTACCTTGTATTGGGAGAAGGAGAAGTTACAATTCCGGATTTTCTAACCGATCTGTCTTTGGGAAAGGAGAAGGGAGTATATCACCCATCTGGAATGGCAAGGATGAGTGAGGCAGTTGTACCACGTTTCGACCTTATACAATTCAAATCTTACCTGTTCATGGGGCTCCAGGTGTCACGTGGTTGTCCTTACCTATGCGAGTTTTGTAACGTGATTGAACTTTTTGGCAGAAAACCGAGAGCCAAAAAAACAGATCAGGTGATTGCTGAACTTGATGCACTCTATAAACTGGGTTATCGGGGACATATCTTCTTTGTTGACGATAATTTCCTTTCCAATAAAAAAATAATAAAAGAGTTATTGGAAAGAATTGCAGAATGGTCTTCTTCAAAAAAATACCCTTTCTATTTTGCTGCCGAAACTTCTATCGACCTTGTGAACAACGATGAGCTTTTGGAACTCCTTAGAAATGCTGATTTCAGGTACATCAGCATGGGAATTGAAACACCTGAGAATGAAGTGCTTCAACAGGCCCAAAAAAATCAGAATATGAATCATTCCATTCCAGAAGTGGTTAAAAAATTAATGCACTATGGAATAATTGTAGATGCCAGCTTTATTTTGGGCTTTGATAATGAAACTATTCAGACCGCCAGTTTATTAATACAAAGTATTCAGGATTCCGGAATATGTATGGCCATGATTGGAACACTCTATGCTTTACCCAACACCCAGTTATTGGATAGGCTTAGGAAAGAAAAACGCCTGTTTACTGAGGAAATGATTGTAACAGACGCAAATACTGAAGTAGACCAGATGACCAGTGGCCTAAATTTCATTACAAAGCGTAACCGAAAGCAAATATTAAGTGAGTATATCCAGATTCTTGAAAGTGTCTACAGTCCTGAAAATTATTACAAACGGCTAGGCATACTTGGTCTGAATTTGAAGGTAAGCTACAAGCATCAACCCGGATTTAAAACCGGTATAAGCATGTTACATTCTTTCTTGAAAATTTGCTCCATAGTAGGTTTTTCTCACCAAACAGGCGTACGCTTTTGGAGACTTTTGTTTAAAACTTTAATTCAAAATCCAAAAGCAATTGAAGCGTTTGTTAGTTTGGCTGCCATGTACATCCATCTTTCGAAACATGCGCAATTTATTATTGGTATAACACGTGATAAAATCAGCCAGATTGAAGCAATTGGTGAGAAACAATATGAGCAGTCGAGAATGAGAAGCATATCCAAAATCAAAATTGATAATCATGAACATGCACCTTGGAAATGACCTGAAAAAGAAGATAATTGAGTTGGCAAATTCAATGAATAGCCCTTTTTATATTTATGTAACCGATAAGATTAAGCAAAGTTGCCAGCAACTTTTGGAAATAAATTACGATCTAAAATCGATTCATTTTGCGATGATGGCCAACTCAAACAGGCAATTTCTAAAGGTGATTCAACAAGAAGGCTTAAATGTTTTTGTTAACTCTGTAGTTCATTTAGATACTGCATTATCTATTGGTTTTAAACCTGAACAAATCATATTTGCTGCATCGGCAATGAACGAAGAAACCATGAAATTATGCAAACAATATGGCGTATATGTTGTCTTGGATTCAATTGGTCAGTTCAATAAATGGAATGCTCTTTTTCCTCAAAGCAGTGTTGGTATAAGATGCAATATTGGTGAATTGGTTGATCCTAAGAAAACAACAGCCGGTTACTTTATTGGGGGAAAAAGCAGATTGGGTTTAAGCCTTGATTCAATTGAAAAATTGAAAGGAAATACCAACATTAATGGACTGCATGTTTATGTGGGGACCAATATCACTGAGCTGGATTATTTCTTTGATTGTTACCAACAGATTATTAAGCTGGCTGAATGGTTTCCAAAGATTGAATACATCGACTTTGGAGGGGGTTTTGGCATTGGAGAAAAGCATTATGTTCAATTCGATATGAAAACCTATGGTGAGAAAGTTACTGCACTAATGAATCAAGTGAATAATAACCTGGACCGGAAAATAAAATTAATACTGGAGCCGGGTAGAATTATTGGTGTAGAATCAGGTTGCTTTGTAGGAAGAGTAGTTGATGTGAAACATCGAAATAATCGTCAATTAATTGGTATAAATGCCTCCGTTGTTCAATTCCCACGACCACTTTTTTATCCAGATAGTGCATTCCATCCTGTACAAATTATTCATACAAACGGTACAGTGCCATCCAATGAGAATGTCAAGTCGGATATTTATGGTTGTTCTACCTATTCGCGTGATTTTTTAGCTAAAGATGTTGACTTACCAAATGTGCATCCTGGCGATATTGTTGTATTCAGTCATGCGGGCTGTTATTGCGCCAGTGCTCATACCGATTTTTTAGGTTTTTCAAAAGCAAAAGAAATTTTCATATAAGATGAGTATTCAATTCAAGAGAGTAAGCAACAAACAAGAACTTTCTAATTTTTACCGCTTAGGTAAAGAAGTATACAAAAACATTCTACAGCATCGATCTACGGAAGATGATATCACAAGACTATTAATCGAGGGGCCATCAGCCTTTCATAAACATGCTTCAGTAAGCCCTTGTTTAATCATTAAGGGAAGAAAAACTGTTGGTAGATTTGCTTTGATATGCGACAATCAATTGCCTCAATACATCCAGGTATCATTTTTTGAAGCTTTGCCTGATCTTCAAGGAATAGATAGCCTGATCATTGAGTTAGCCAAAAATGAATATCCCAATTGTACAAAAATTGTCTTTGGATTAAATGGCCATTTGAATTATGGAGCAGGTTTTTTACTCAATAAATTCAACCAGCCACCGGTATTTGGGTTGCCCTATACACCCGAATATTATATCGAATATTTTAAAAATCTGAAAATGCGAAAGATGGTCTCCTTTCGTTTTTCAACGCTACCATTTTTTAATTATCTCGAAATGATGGGCGACCACCCCGACCTAAGAGGGATTACTGTGAGGAAGCTAAACAAAAAGAAATTGAAAGAAGAAACTGCATTATATACCTATCTGAACAACGCTTGTTTCCCTGATCACCCATTTTGGGCCAAACGCGAAGTAAAGGAAGATTTTGAGTTGTTTCATCCTTTTCGATTTCTGATTAAGGAAGAAAATTTATTGTTTGCTGAGAAAGATGATAAAGCAATTGGTTTCTTTTTATGGTACCCCGATTTCAATGAATTAGTCAAAGGACATCAACCGCTGGGTGTAAAGCATGTACTTAAATACAAATGGTTCAATCCCATTAAAACTTTCCGCTTTACTGAAATCGCAGTGCTCCCAAAATATCAGGTGAGTCATGCAGTACAAGCAATGATTTTATGCGCGACAAAGTACATTCAAGAAATGGGAATAGAGCAGGGCGAAGGAGGCTTTATTTTTGAAGAAAACATTAGAAGCATAGCCATGACCAAGCGCTTCCTGCAGCGTGTATGTGGTGAGAAGATGGAAGCATACCGGCAATATGCAGTTTTTGAAAAAGAATTGTAAGCAATAAATACAACACATCATGCCATGGAAAAAAGAGTAAGCATAGCAAGCAATAAAAGCCAACTGAATATTTTGGTGTGCAAACCTCGTTTGGCTATTCAAACTATTCGGATGAATCGGTTTATACGCTGTGAACCCCTCGAATTGGAATACCTCAATACCGTACTGGGAAATCATAAGCTTACCCTTCTCGATGGTATCATTGATCGAAGAGATCCGGTGAAAATTGCTTCACGATGCAAAGCTCAAATTGTATTGTTTACTTCATTAATAACCACCATTACAGAAGTTCTCAAAATAGCGGGACAACTGAAACAATTGGATCAACCACCACTCATTTTTGTTGGAGGGCCCCATGCCGAGGTCGTTCCTGAAAGTTTTTTTTCACCCCACATCGATGGCATTTTCTTTGCCAATCAATTGGAAGGCATTGTGAAGGTTGTTCAACATATTCAGGACAATACACCTTACCATCATGTCCCCGGCGGAGTATTTCGTATCAACAATCAAATGATAAATAATCCTTCAGCTCCATTGGATCCTTTGCGCATGCAGCGTCCAAAACATACACTTCTTGAAAAAGATCCCAATCGATACCGGATCATTTATTACAAACCTTGTGCAACCATTAAAACATCTTTTGGATGCATGGGGAAATGTACGTTCTGTTTTTGTTCCGAGATGCATGCAGGAGGCTATGGAGCAAGACCTATGGCTGATGTGATTGACGAAATTGAAGAGATACCCGTTAACAACATCCTCATTTTAGACGATAATTTCCTCATCTCCAGAAAGCGACTTTTGGAGTTTTATGAACTAATGAAGGAAAAGAAACTGAAAAAGAAATTCATAGCCATTGGTAACGCACGTTTTATTGCCGAGAATCCCGATGTGATGGAAAAGCTAAAAAGCGTTGGACTCAATGCCATGATGGTGGGTTTTGAATTTGTCAGCAATGAAGAACTTCAAGAGGTTCATAAAGACGCTACCATCAACGATAATATGCGTACGATACAGGTGTGTAAGAACCTCGATATTGACCTGTTTGCGCTGTTCATTATTAATCCGGACTGGACACATGCTGATTTTAGAAAACTGGCTGCCTATTTGAAAGAAAACGAAATACCCTTTGCACTCTACTCAACCTTAACCGTATTCCCGGGAACAAAAATGGCTAAAAATGGTGCGGCCTATGAAAGTGATCCCAATAAGTGGTGGAGATACGATCTGTTACGTTTGCACAAAAAACCCCTGCACATGTCAAAACTGGCATTCTATTTATGGCTATTCTACCTCTACATGGTTCCAGGTATGAAATTTACTACTTTAAAGAAACACCGTTTGAGATATGGAAATTGGGGCGTAATTAAACATGCCATAACCAGTTTCTTTATGGGGATGGAATATATGGTAAAATTGTTGATTTGGCCGTAGTTTATTTGAAAAGTACATATGAATTATACATTTGAAATTGTAAAAACTGCCACTGATTTATCCGAAGATTGGGATCAAATCAGTAAGGATTATTTTCAAACAAAGGAATTCTTGTTGCATACTGAAAAGTACAATTCATGCCGGCAGCGTTATTATTTATTGTTTCAAAACTCCTTACTCAAAGTCGGAGCAGTTATCTATTCCCTACGCCTCGACCTGTTCACTTATCTACCAGTGAAAAGTCCATTCACCATGTACATTGCCGGAGTTCCTTGCTCGGTTTCTTCAAGCGGAATAATTGGTGATATGAAACTGTTCCCAACACTATTGGAGGAAATAAAAAAACAGGAAAAAGGAATGCTGCTGATGCTGAACCTTGAAAGTACTTTTTCAACTGTCAAATTGCTTTCGGGAAGGACCTTGCCCAGCATGCTCTTTTCCAATACTTTTTCATCCTATGCAAACTATTTATCAAAAATACGCACACACTACCGAAGGCGCTTACTCCAAATTTCAAAAGCTTTTAAGGGAGTTGAAAGAAAACAAATGCCTTGCAAAGCTTTTACGAGTGAAATGCACGTGCAATATTTGGAGGTATTAAAAAGAAGCAAGGGAAAACTGGAAACTTTATCGATTGATTTTTTTCAGCAATTACCACCAATATTCGTTCTTACAGCATACAGCATTAATACATATTTGCTAGGGTGGAAGATAACGTTGTCGTTTAAGGAAAAATACTATTTCTTTTTGGGTGGCATCGATTACAATGCCAAGTTAAAATTCAATACCTATTTTAACCTGTTGCTTGATGTTTTGAAAGAAGGAATTGAAAACAAAGCTGTGGTGATCGATTTTGGTCAAACGGCAGAAGTACCTAAAATGCGTCTGGGATGCACCCTTGATGAAAAGATGATGCTGGCGCATCATTCCAATCCATTGTTCAGAAAGTTATTGAAAGTCGGTAAAAAAGCATTGGAATATTCTACCCATGTTGAAGAAGTACACGTTTTCAAAACAATCGTATAAATCTACTAATCTACATTATTATGAAGATACTCTTTGTTCGACCAAAACCTTCCAACGAGACCATTGGCTTACAACACGTAATGCTGGTTGAACCCCTGGAGCTGGAAGTATTGGCAACATGTGTTTCAGATGAAAACACTTCAACCATTGTTGATATGATTTTGGAAAAAGAGTCGATAGAATTCTTCATAAAAAGAGAAAAAGCTGATGTTTTTTGCATAACTGGATACATCACTAATGTACCTGAAATGATTCGGTATTGCGAAGTGGCAAAATCCATCAATCCAAACACGCTGACTATTGCTGGAGGAGTACATTGTGAAGTTTGCCCCGACGACTTGAACCATCATGCCATCGACTATAGGGTTGTAAGAAATGCTACCACCGTATTTCCAAAATTGATCGGCTTTTTAAAGGGCCAAAATGAATTTCCCAAGGGTGTACTAAAAGTAAACGACACCCCGGGCAACCTGCCGGAATTCGATTTTACTTTCCCAATTCCTGACCGGACGCTTACCCAAAAGTACCGCAATCAGTATTTCTATATTTTCCACAATAAAGTGGCACTCCTTAAAACAGCTTTTGGATGTCCGTATTCCTGCAATTTTTGTTTTTGCAGGGAAATTACACAAAAGAGGTTTGTTGAACGCCCTTTGGAAGAGGTAATTGAAGAGATAAATACTATCAAAGAACAAGACATCTATATTGTTGATGATGATTTTTTGACTACCCGACAGCGGGTAAAAATATTTATTGAAGCCAACCGTAAAGAAGTACTAAACAAGCATTACCTACTTTATGGCAGGGCTGATTTTATTGCCAATAATCCCGATCTGATTGCTGAATTTAAAGAGGTTGGTTTACGCACTGTAATTGTAGGTTTTGAATCTTTCTTTGACCATGAACTGAAACAGTACAACAAAAATGTAGATGCAGCCACTAATGAAAAAGCAATGCAAGTGCTCAACTATACGGGTATCGAATGTTATGCTACCATTATTCTGTCACCTGAATGGAGCCGTAAAGAATTTAGCCTGTTAAAGAAAAAAATCAAGCAATTGGGCATTCATTATGTAAACCTTCAACCCATGACCCCATTGCCAGGTACCGACAACAATCAATACCAAAAAAAACTAATCATCCCTTATTCCGATTTTGCCAGGTGGGATTTGGCTCATGTGACCATTCAACCTGAGAAAATGAGTGTTGCCGACTTTTATAAACAGTTACTAGGTGTATACAATACTGCACTTTTTCAACCTGTCTTTCTGCTAAACTATTTAAGAAAATATCACATTTCAATGCTTTGGAAAATGATCAAAGGAAGTTACATGGTATGGAAACAATATCAACAAAAGATAAAGGAGACAAAACACTATGCCTAAAATACTATTCATACAACCCACACAATACGGTATTGACCGAAAGTTGTGCAAACAGAAAAAAATTTATTTGCCGGGACTTGTTTTTCCATTGTTGGCAGCCATGACTCCCGATAACTGGGAAGTTGAAGTATGCATTGAGGTGGTTGACGAAGTGAATTTTGAAAGCGATGCCGATATCATTGGAATTGGCAGCATGGGCTACGCCATTTATAGGGGCATTGAAATTGCTAAAGAATTCCGCAAAAGAGGAAAAATTGTAGTTATGGGTGGCTACATGGCCACCATGGTGAAAAAGCAGGTTATTGAATATGTCGATTCTGTAATGGTGGGCGATTCTGAAAAGACATACCCCCTGTTGCTCGCCGATTTTGAAAAGCACGGTAAGCTGAAAAAGTACTACGATATTCCGGTTAATGACTTGAAAGGTTTACCGATTCCCCGTTATGAACTTTTAACCCAAAAGCCCATTGGGGACATGCTACCGGTACAAGCCGGGCGTGGGTGCAACCTCAAATGCAGTTTCTGCAGCATTTCTTCTGTATACAGTGGTCGTTACCTTACGCGTCCAATCGATGAGGTAACTCGTGACATACGGGCCGTGAAAGAGTTAGGTTTTAAACGTTTCTACCTTCTTGACGATAATATCGTTTCCAATCCAAACTACCTGAAAGCTCTTTGCAAAGAGATAGAACCACTGAAAATGAAATGGGCCAGCCAATGCACGTTGCATCTGGCCAAGCAACCTGAATTATTAGATGCTGTTTTAAAGTCAGGCGGTAACATGATGAGCTTTGGGATCGAAAGCATTACTCAGGATGGACTGAACAAGTTAGGTAAAGCATGGCTAAAGGTTGATGAACATAAAAAACTAATACAAACACTTATTGATTCGGGTATTTTGGTTACTGCCGAAATGATGCTGGGTACCGATAGTGACACTGAAGAAAGCATTCGGGAAACCTATAAATTTCTACAGGAAACAAAAATACCTGTACCGAGGTTTTACATTTTAACACCTGCCCCGGGCACACCATTATTTGATGAATACAAAGCAGCAGGAAGATTAATTACTGAAGACCTTGAAAAATTCGATGGTTCTCAATGCGTGCATCAACCGGCCAAAATAACAGCCGAAAAACTCACTGAGATGTACTGGTGGCTTTATAAAAAAGTATTTTCACTGAAGAACATATTAGCCAGAACCCTTTTCCATCCGGCCCTGCAGAAAGCCCCTTTCATGTATCTTTTTGCCTTTTTCGTAAATTTACATTACCGCAGATACATTAAAAAGCAGGTTCCTCCCAATATTTTTTAGCAGAAATGTGATCACATAAACCGGTTTAATTAACATTTAAGTTGGTGCTATCCAGATACGCCAATTGGCGTATAACGTTCTAATGGTATGACCAGATGCCGACATAAGTAGGAATTAAGTCTTATTTAATCGTTATAGCAGGTTAATGTTTTATAGTTAAATATGGGATAAGCCAAGCATTGGTTATACCATGTGTTGTAGCCAGTTCATTTTCTAATAAATCTCTTCATATATATTGTAATCGATCTTCTTGGATTTACCTTTTATCGATAATATCTCATTGACTTCCTCTAATCTGTCTAGAATCAAAATATAGCCTGTCGGTGTTAAATCTTCTTTGGTTTTGTACAGTTTTAAGTTGGTTATTCCCAATGATTCAAATACTT
>JASJGS010000005.1:0-61784 GCA_033791445.1 Bacteroidales bacterium
TTGATCTATCAAATGATTACCCCGGATTATGTCCCAACCTGCCTTCACATTGGGAAGGATTAAAATTTAAATTCAGATTTATAAAAACAGATTATCAGGTCAGTATCTCAAATAAAAATATTGAAATAATTGGCAAGAATGATACGAAAAAGAAAATAAAAATTCATATTTGTGGCCAAATTCATGATTTACCAAACAATAAATCAGTAGAAATAAAATTTTAGCTAAAAACATTTCGGTATGTTGGGTGATATACTTCTTATAAATGACATGCACAAAGAAGCGGCATGCACAATTAAAGAATACGTTCTTAAAGAACTGGAAAAGAAAAATTCGGGTTACCGATATATTGTATCCATATCGGGTGAATCAGGGTCTGGTAAATCTGAGCTGGCCCATGCTCTTGGAAAAATGCTCAAGCAACACAATATTCGTGTAAAAGTTATACATACTGATAATTATTACAAAATACAGCCACTACTGCGCGAAGAATGGAGGAGAAATAAAGGCTTTAATAAAATTGGTATAGACGAATACGACTGGGTGAAGATTGATAGAACTATTCGCGATTTTAAAGATGGACAGGAGTGCATGATTCCATGTATTGACCTAATTCCAGAGCAGGTCGATAAACTTATCACTGATTTTAGCAAGATTGACTTACTCATCATTGATGGCCTGTATGCTATTAAAACTAAAAAAGTTGACCTGAAAATATTTATTGATCTCACATATCGTGAGACTAAGATCAATCAAATTATTCGAATGAAAGAGGCCATGAATAAATTCAGGCTACGTATTCTGGAAGAAGAGCACAGAAATGTGGCTTCACTCAAGCCTCTTGCCAATTTAATAGTTGATAAGTCTTACCTTGTAACTGATTCGAATAATCAACACCTGGAAGGATGTGAATCATCCTCCCTTAACCTGTAAATTTTATACAAGCTTTTTTACCAGCCTTATTTTTACTCATACTTCAAAATTTCCGCAGGATTTGTATTCGCTGCCTTCAAAGTTTGGGAAGCAATTGTTAATATCGCGATAAGCACCACAACAAAAGTACCTGCCAAAATTGTCCATACCCCAAAGGAAACATGTATTGCAATATATTGCAGCCATAAATTATTTATTAAATAACCCAGTGGACCGGCAATCATAGCTGCAATTAATAATAATATTATATATGACTTTGCGATAAAACGTACTATACTTTTGGATTGAGCCCCAAAAACCTTTCGTACTCCAATTTCTTTCAATTTAGTTTGTGTACTGTAAGTTGCCATTCCAAAGAGCCCAAGGCTTGCTATCACAATAGCCAATAATGTAGTAATGCCTACCGCATACAAAACATCTTCAAAAAAGGTATAATATTCTCTAATCTCAGCATCAAGAAAGTCTCCTTCCATTTCATGGTCGGGATCTATTTCCTCCCAGACTTTTTCAATCTTATCAATGGTAGCCTTCATATTTGAAGAATTAATGCGCAAAACAGCAACTCTATATTGACTTGGTCTCATTCTTAAAATCAATGGTTTTACTGGTAGAAATAGGGCTACATATTTATAATCCTGCACCACACCAATGATTTCAACCTGAATAGTATCATCCAAAAACATTGACTTTCCAATGGCTCCCTCTGGTGAACCAAAATCGAATTTTTCTACAGCCAATTCACTGATAATAATAAACTTTTCATTTCCTATTGAAATGTTTTCTGGAAAATCCTGTCCGGCAATTAACTTCAGTCCCATTGCAGATATATAATTTGGGTCAACAGAAAAATAATCAGCTCTCATATTTTCCTCATCATCAGGATGCTTTATTTCCAGATCCCAAATATTTCCCAAACCAGGCACATGAGATGCATTCGATATGATTCGTATTTCAGGCAATCTACTAAATTGGTCGCCCGCTTTCTTATAATCATGACCTCTTAATCTAATATTATACACCACATCTCGATCGAATCCCATTTCAGCATTTATCATAAAATTCATTTGCCGGAATATTAGAATGATTGAAATGATAAAAACAATAGAAAAGACATACTGAGATACCAATAAAATCTTTCGAAGGGTTATTTTACTAAATAATTTTAGGTTCGTAACCCCTTTTAAAACATTTATAGGATTGAAAGCGGAAACAAAAACCGAGGGTAACAAACCTGAAATGATTCCGGTTACCAAAGCAAATAACAGAAACCAGATAATTACCTTAAGGTTTTGTTCTGGCCTGATTTCTAATAGTGTCATCAATTGCATGCCTGAAAATGCAGGAAGTAAAAGTTGTAATAATAAATAAGCAAAAATCAAGGAAATCAGAGAAATAATAACTGATTCAAGCAAAAACTGAATTATTATCTGGCGACGGGTAGCACCCATAGTTTTTCTGACACCCACCTCTTTGGCCCTCATTAAGGATCTTGCAAGAGATAAACTGGTATAATTGAATCCAGCAGAGATTATAATCACAAGGGCCAGGCCTGCAAGAAATATCACAAAGACTTTTGGTAAGTAGAAACCCAGCTCATTACTCAAAATCGGTCCTGGTACAATATTATTTAAAGGCTCCAGGTAAAACGAAAGATCGAATTTCTCTTCATCCTTATATTTTTCAAGGCCTATTTTATCTAGCGCAGCTTGAACATCTTCTAAATCAGTATTTTCTTTTAAAACGATATAAGCATAGTTTGAGAAATAGTTATTCCAGTTTCCAGTCAAGTTTTTGATTTTCCCAGCATTTTCAAGAGATTCCAGGGTTTTGTTCGAAACCAGGACATCAAACTGGATGTGTGACTTATTCTTTGATTCTTCAATGAGGCCCACTACCTCAAAGCTACCAATGCTATCCACATCCAAAAATTTACCAACCGGATCCTCCTCCCCAAAATACTTTTTGGCAACTTCTTCCTGCAAAACAATTTTGAAAGGTTCCTCCAAAATATTATTTTTCACCCCGCCTTTTAATTTGAAATTAAAAACTCTAAAAAAGGAATCATCTGTATAGAGTCCGCTTAAGGTTATCCGATTCCCATTATAAATACCATCTTCATTAAAAGAACTTTTAACCATAACCGCTTCTTCAATAAAGGGATAATTGTTAGCCAGCTCTTCCGCAAGAGGATATGCAGTCGATGCATACCTGTTAAGAGAAATATCGCTCATATTATTAATAGACTGAACCCTGTAAATCTGATGCTTTTCTAAATGCTGCTTATCATATGAATATTGATCCACCAGGATAACGATAATAAGCATACATACAGCCATACTAAGGGATAGACCTAAAATATTTAATAAAGAAAAACCTTTGTGGCGAATAATATTTCTTAGGGCGGTTAATAAGTAACTATTAATCATAGGTGTAAGTACTAATTATATATAGGACGCCAGATTTAGATTTTGGTTGCAATAATATTTCTAATAGAAACCTTAAATTCCTTTGTGTTTGTTGATATGAAAAAGGTACATTAAGATATCAAATTAATCCTGGATTTCATTCAAATAGTTTTGGAAAACGGAATTTATGCCTGATATTTACAATCCATTTAAACAACTAAGCGAAAAATTATGATATTAAATAAATACTCTTTTGGCAATGGTGACAGGTTTGCTCATGAAGGAAAAGCTCAATTAGAAGCAAGTATTCTTGCCAGAAAAGCAGGAGTAATCATAACACCTGTCTGGAACAAATCTTTCCGAGAACATAAAACAGTTCATTCAACACCTCCAGATGTCAGGACTGAAGCCAATGAAGCTGTTCATGCATTGTCGTGGAATGGTCAGTTCCTGGTTGATGCCGATCATATTAACCTATCCAACGTTGAGCCATTTATTGAGTCCTCTGACTTTTTTACATTGGATGTTGCAGATTATATTGGCAAACAAGCCAGCGATGAGGACATTAATAAATTTGTCGAAAAATATTCAAGCTATATTGGTGAGTGGAGCGTCCCAGGAATTAGGGAGGCATTCACAATCAGTAAAGACTTTCTTCAAAACATAGCTGAGAGCTTCTTATTTGCTGTTCATGAAGCCAAACAAATCTACAACTACATTGCAGATAAAAAAGGAACGGACAATTTTGTTACCGAAGTATCGATGGATGAGGTTTCAAACCCACAAACACCGGCTGAGCTTTTCTTCATTCTGGCAGCTATTTCCGATGCAGGAATTCCTACCCAGACTATCGCCCCCAAATTTACAGGTCGATTTAATAAGGGTGTTGATTATGTAGGTGATATAAATATATTCAGCAAGGAATTTGAAGAGGATATACTTATTATCAAGATGGCCATAAAAGAATTTGGACTTCCGGAAAATCTGAAGCTGAGTGTTCACTCAGGAAGTGATAAGTTCTCCATATACGGACCTATGAATTCCATCATTAAAAAATACGATGCAGGACTTCATATAAAAACAGCCGGTACAACCTGGCTGGAAGAACTCATTAGTCTTGCAGAAGTAGGAGATGATGGACTTGCAATTGCAAAGAGAATTTATGCCCAGGCAATAAATCGATTTGATGAATTAACAGCACCATACAGTTCTGTTATTGATATTTCTTTCAATGATTTACCTCAAATTGAAGAAGTTAATAATTGGGATTCAAAAAAATATGCCGATACACTCAGGCACGACCAGGAAAATCCTGACTATGATCTAGAATTCAGACAATTATTGCATTGTGCCTATAAAGTAGCTGCAGATATGGGAGATGAATTCACCAATGCCTTAGTTAAATATGCTCCGGAAATTGAAAAAAATGTGACTTATAATCTCTTTGAGAGGCACATTAAACCAATTTTTATAGGATAAAAGTTAGACCTTTGGTTTTTTTAAAAGCCTTATGCATATATTAATATATCTTGCTCTCGTACTAGTATTTATTGTAGTTGCTACTGCAAAATTTAAGCTTCATCCTTTTTTTTCACTAATCATTTCTTCAATTGTTCTTGGATTTGCAGCAAATCTGAATGGAAATTTGATTATTTTAAAAATTACTGAAGGTTTTGGTAATACATTGAGCAGCATTGGTATTATAATCGCATTTGGAACTATTATTGGGGTATTCCTTGAAAAGAGTGGAGGAACAAGGGTTTTGGCCGATACAGTATTAAAGCTTATTGGCGTAAAAAGGTCTGCATTGGCCATGAACATAACCGGTTTCATTGTTTCCATTCCGGTATTCTGTGATTCAGGTTTTGTTATTCTTTCTGCCCTTAATAAAGCATTAAGTAAGAAAGCAGGCATACCTATGATTGTTTTAGCCATCTCATTGTCAGCTGGACTCTATGCTACTCATGTCTTTATTCCTCCTACTCCTGGCCCGTTGGCAGCTGCTGCAGCCCTTGATGCTGATATTGGTCTGGTCATTCTCCTGGGCATCGTTGTTGCCATTCCCACCAGCCTGGCAGGATATTTTTGGGCAAAATTTATAGGTAGAAAAATTAATCTAGAAATTAAGGATGAACCAATTGAGGAAACAGAAACAGAAACAGAAGCTGAATATGCTCCTAGAATTACAAATGCGATATTGCCAATCCTAATTCCAATTGTTCTAATTGCCTTTAAGTCTATTGCGCAGCTCCCCTCTCACCCTTTTAATGAAGGTTTGTTTTTTAACTTTATAAGTTTTGTTGGTCACCCTATTGTAGCCTTATTTATTGGAGTCTTGCTTTCTTTTAATTTGATTAGGGAATCAAAAAGCATACGATTCGATTGGGTTACAGGTGGACTGAAAGAAGCCGGGGTGATTATTTTAATTACTGGTGCAGGTGGAGCATTGGGTAATATTATCCGAGCTGCTGGTATTGGTGATATTATAAGTTCTGGTTTTTCAGATCATCAAATGGGTATTTTCTTACCATTTGTTGTGGCTGCCATTTTAAAAACAGCTCAGGGATCATCTACTGTGGCAATTATTACCACTGCTGCCATTGTATCACCTATGCTTGAGCCTCTTGGCTTAATTTCACCAGCGGGAAAAGCATTGGGAGTTCTTGCCATTGGGGCCGGAGCTATGACTGTGTCACATTTAAATGACAGCTATTTTTGGGTGGTATCTCAATTTTCAGGGATGAGCGTTCAAACTGCTGTGAAAAGCCAGACAGTGGCTACACTATTCCAGGGAATAACTGGTATCTTGATAATTTCTCTGTTAAGTTTAATCCTACTATAGGAATTCCATTGGGTAAGAAGGAATGGAAACTATCCATCCCAACCTGCCAGCTTAGCCCAGAGCCACCAAGCTGCATAGGCTTTTTGATTAGCATTTAGGGCTTGACTATGGGCAGAAGAACATTCAAACCAATCTGTTCCTTCAGTATGAGTATTCTGCCATTCCAATGCCCAATTGGCATCACGGGAGTCACTATTATCTGAATCATACTCACAATTATCATTGGGAATTTTGTCACCAAAGTAAATGCCATCGGGATTATAGCTTTCTATATCAGCAAAATCATACAAGATTCTCTTTTTCTCATTGCAGAATTTCCGAATCTGCTCATTACGCTTATGCAAAGGGCCATCCAGTCCTGTCCCATCCAGGTGACCGGTCATATAAACAAATCTGACATTTGGATAATCACTTTCCAAGCCCTGCATCAAAGTAAGGTAATCAGTAATATCGTCTTCTGTTGCAGTACTAACCTGCCCACACCATGACCAAATAATTACATTTACTTCCGGGTTTGAGGCAATATAATCCCGGGTTCGTTGGGCCCATGTAAAGCGGTCAGGGTTCCCCAGGTCACCGCTCATCCCCTGGTCATGAATAGTTAACTTTGTGCTGCTGGGTATAAACGAAAATGAATACATGCTTCCCTTGAAATCAACAAGCCCTTCCATACCAGTAATCAACTGGCTTCCGTGGGAGGTATGGCCATAAGCTATTCTTAAATTCTCCTTGGCTGCATTAATATATTCTTCAGGTATAGCTTCTAAATTAATACATGTATGATCAATAACGTATTCAGTATTTTCATTTAAAAGAGGTAAAGGATTATTTGACTCCTTCTTGCATGAACTAAATAATATGCATGCGGCAATGATGCATACTGTAATATTAAATACTCTTTTCATAACTCCAGAATTTTGTTTAATCACTCTCATTCCCATCTTATTTATGACATAATATTAATATTGCAAAAATAATAATTTGCATAAGAATTATGCCATCCCCAGTTGGGTTCACAAATTTCAACACTTATATGTAAGATATATGATTATACCTCAATTTGAAGCCTTTTGTTACAACAGCCTGAATGTAATACCATATTTTCACTTACATTTGTATTAGAATTAACCCTATGAGAAAGTATATTCCAAATACCATTACCACCCTAAATCTCATATGTGGTACATTATCAATTTTTTTCTCCATAATAGGAAATCCAACAATCGCCTCCTACCTAATCTTTGTTGCTGCTTTATTTGATTTCCTTGACGGATTTGCCGCCAGGACGTTGAATGCTTACTCTGATCTTGGTAAACAGTTAGATTCACTTGCAGACCTGATTAGTTTTGGTCTTGCACCAGCATTTATTCTATTTTTTGAGATGGTAGATGTCATGGGACTTTCAATAGCAGGTTCAGATTTTTCAGCAATCAGCTATTCTGATTTGATCCTATTATGTTCACCATTATTTATGGTAATAGCTTCTGCATTCAGGTTAGCAAAATTTAATCTCGATGACCAACAAACTGATCATTTCCTTGGCTTGCCCACTCCAGCTTCCGGCCTATTCTTCGCATCAATCCCTCTTGTCAGACATTCTGCAGACTTCCCCTTTTTATTAAATCTACTGGATCAACCAATCACACTTTTCATCCTTTCACTGTTAATGTCTTTTTTAATGGTATCCAGTATCCCTATGTTTTCACTGAAAATCAAGAACCTAAAAGATTCTGCCAATATTCCAGCTTATATATTAATATTCATTTCATTAGTTTTACTAATTCTATTTTATCTGAAAGCTGTCTTTGCTATCATAATTTTATATATTTTTATGGCAGTACTTAAATCAACAGTCCTTAAAAAACCTTAATTCTATTAAAATGAAATTCAGAGCCGAAATAAATGTTATGCCATTAAAAGCTTTGCTTGATCCTCAAGGTAAAGCGGTAACAAATAGTCTGAATAATATTGGTTTTAGTGAGATAACCAATGTTCGCATAGGAAAACACATTACGCTTGAAATTGAAGAAGCCAATAAAGAAAAAGCAATGGAACGTATTAACGAGGCATGCAACAAATTATTGGCCAATCCGATTATGGAAGGTTACGAATATACAATAGTCCAGACAGATAAATAAAACTTGCAATTTTAAAATATCCCGATGAAAATGTCCTAAACATTTCATTGGTGTAAATCCGAAAATTACCTAACTAAAGAGGGCGGCCATGGCCGCCCTCTATTTTTTTATATAAAGTATGAATTTGTATTATTAAAGATCAATTGTCTTTTTAATCTTACCTGCTTTCCTGGAATCAAATTCAAGTTCGAGTTTTCCTTTTCCAGACACAAGAAACTGGTATTCAACCTTACCAAATCCAGGTACCTGGCAAAACTGCACTTCAGGTTTATAAGGTTTATAAGTAACCTGATCTGTGTAGATATTTGTAATCTTACCTCCGGAAACCACCTTTATACCATTGCCACCAACTTTAATCATATCCATTGGATATACCTTTTTTCTAACACTATGGTATGTTATAGAAGGCATTGCTTTACTGTTTGAAAGTCTAACTCTTACGCGGTATAAATTTTTGCCGATTTCATCTTTTTCAAACACCTCCATACTAATGGAAGGTGTTTGTTCCGAAGCAAAAATAACTGCAGCTGCATTCCTGTGCACAAGATCCTGTAGCATAAATGGATGTGGCATGCGAGAACTCATCTTCACCCATCCACCAATTTCAATATCTCCATAAACAGGATGTTTATAAGCTTTCCAGGGTGTGTAAAGTTCCCCAAGTGCCACATGATCATTAAACTTTAATCGTTCACGAGACCGTGCATTGTTTTCACGGAAAAAAGAATCCGTCCCTTCGTTTTCTTTACCCTTTTCAACTTTCTTATAGGTTTCTGTACTTGACATAAAAAGTTCCCCGACAAAAGTATAGGCTCCTACAACATTGTCCATAAAATCACCAAAATCACCATAAGTTGAGTAGAGGTCCTTCCAACTGATTAAGTATCGGTAGCCGGGAACAATTTTCTCTGCGTTTTGTCCCAGGTAATCATACACCTTGATGTCACCTTGCAGAAATTCCCCTTGTGATTTAACACTGGGACCCCGAAGATACATCCCACCAGAATTATGGAATGCAAATACCATAATAATATTTGGCCTGGCCATAATATAATCTCGGATGGCACTTATGCCAACGCCTGAAAATGGATAATAACCAGATCCTGACTGTACATAAGGAGGTGCCCAATTGAAACCCCAGTTTCTATTAGGATCAACATAACCTTCTGAATCTTCATTAATTCTCCCATCACCGTCATTGTCAATTCCTTCGTTACCCAGCATGGTCCATTCACCTTTCTCACCTGGCTTTACCCGAACCATCAAGCGTGCATCTTCAGGATCAGTTTTATACTGACCAAAAGGATCCTTTATTCTCATCCCACAAATATTTCCATCCCCATCAAGATCATCCATAAAATCTTCATCAAAAAGCCCATCCCGGTCATCGTCCTTAGGACGTCGTAGACCACGGTTAGAACTTGGAGTATTTGCATCTGCGAAAAAATGATAGCGACCATCTACATTTACAATTGGAATCAGGTAATAGACATTTTTATCCAAAAGGCCCGTGATTCGTTCATTTTTTCCATACTTGGTTAACATTTCATTAGCAAAATAAAGACCGACCTCAGCAGCTTGGAGCTCATTTCCATGAATGTTTCCATCTACATAAACACCTGGCTTACTCAATGCATCACCTGTTTTTGGATTGTTTATGGTAAGTGCATAAATTTCTCTATTTTCTTCACTCTTCCCTAACATATCCAGAGTTGTCAAATCAGGATATGCCTTATTCAACGCTTTCATTGCTTCACATACCTGATCATAGGTGTAATAGAAGTCAAATCTCAACGGAACCTTGATTTCTGTAGACTGTCCCTTAACTGGAAAAGATAATACCATTCCCATAAGGGCTAAAACAACATATGTACCTAATTTTTTCATTTTGCACCTCCTATTTTTACATTTTTGCTGGCACCCCAGGCGTTCACTGCAGCAAGCTCAACATCAACTTCAGATTTTTTTTCAGATTTTAATAACCAGCTAAGTTTTTTTGATTGCAATCCTGGCAAACTAGATACTGGGGTCCGTTTTTTACCTGACATAATTTCAAAATCTTCGCCTTTTAGAATAACGATTGCCGGAGCTGGTTGCTCATTCTTTTGCCCCATGGCAGTCGGAAAAGGCAGATAGGATTCATTTCCTATCCATACATTTAATTCAAATATTCCTTCTCCTTTCGGTTTTACTTCAGTTTTTAGAATATTTAGTTTTGGAAGTTTCTTGGTAAGTTCAACAATCCAGGGCACCTGTGTAGAAAAGAGAGAATCCATAATTTCAGGTTTGGGTGTGTTGTCAGAATAAGGTACTATCCCTCCAATTTCAACATTACCTAAAACTGGATGCTTATAAGGTTTCCAATCAACAAATGCTTTCCCTCCAAGTTGACTATCGCTATATGCAAGCAGAGCTTTTGTTTTTGGGTCTCCTTTTTTTTCATCCTTGGGTTTTGGTATATTTTTCATCATACCTGCCATTTGTTTGGGGGTGGTCTTTCCACCTTCCACCATTTGAATCACTGTTTTAGCTGAAAACTGGTCGGGCGCTCCGATTTCTTTTAGAAATGCAGCTACCTTATCCTCACCCAATGCAAGAAAATCTTCAGACGACATTTTTTCAAGACTTTCAACAGTTAGTCCACTTTTTTCTTCTTTTTTCTCTTTTAGCTTTGGTATTGTCCAAAAGTCCATTGAGAAAGTTGGCACTCCAAGATGATAGTAAGACCAAAGTTCAAAAGAGCCATCTTTTGCTTTTGATGGATCCAACCGCTCTCCTTCCACGCCCTTTTCTTTTAAATAGTCTTTATATCTCTCTGATAATTCTTTGTAAAATTTTAGGTCTGCATCCATAGGATTTACCACTGCCCCCAGTCCAAGGAAGCTGGCTACCATACCTTCTGTCACCTCCATCCCAGGGGGCACAACAGCTTGAACCAGTTCCATGACTTCTTTCATAGTATAAGTTCTATCAGGATCTGCATTGAATTGTGGAGCCATACGTTTTGGAATCTTTATTTTATCCATATCAACGCCAGCTTTTCGCCCTCCTTTTGGAGGAACCATGCAAAAATTTGTAGATCCAAGAGTAAATGTCATGGCAATTTCAGGATGTTCAAAGACAAATTTCATCAACTGATACGATTCATCGGTACAGCCCGGCCACAAACCACCTGAAGCAGTAAAAGGTTTAAAAAGATGCGGGAAATTCATACCCACATTGATACCACCGAAACCATCCTCATTGTATTTTCCATCACCATCGTCATCAAGACCCTCTCCATACAACATATAGATACCTTTCTCACCTTTTTGGGAATCAGCTTTTCTCATCATTCTTGGATCCCCATCTACCAGTACCATTGTGCCAGAAGGATCAACAACTCTCATTTGAGTAATAAAACCATCTCCATCGAGGTCATTAAAGTCATCTTCATCAACCAGATCATCCATATCATCATTTTTCGGATGATAATTACCGGCATTCATATTTTTTATTCCCTTAAAATATCTATCAAGAGCATCCGGGTTACCACAGGCCAGAATATACCATGTAAGAGGATCCTTTCCAGGTTCGCTGCTCAAAAGCACGTCAGCCAAATAGATAGCTCCCATACTCGAAATTGGTGTATTACCTTCCATATTTGCCACTACAAATACGGCCGGAACTGACTTTTTTGACTTTCCTGTCTCCGGTCCAATTTCCAGAAGCTTGAGATCCAGCTTTCCTGGTGACTCTGCCAGGGAAATAAGCCTGGTTTTGTTTGGGAATTTTTTGTTCAGGTCAATCAGAACATTATTAATCTCTTTTGGACTCAAATATTTATCATATTTGGCCGTCAGGTTTTGTCCGTTTGATATCAATGATATCAATCCCAAAAGAATTCCCACAAAGGAGAACCGGATGAATTTCAGATAAAGTAATTTCATAATAGATACTTAAAATAGATTAAAGATTATATGGAAAATACATCGGTTAACAAAGCTATTAAATCTTTTAACAAATCATAGTAATTTGCATAAACCCACAAGACTGGTAAAAGATTTTGAAATAGAAATAAAATAATTTCAATTAAACCTTTTTCTCTTGCTGGAGGTTTGTATCAAATTTATTGATAGCCCAACCTGAAACCACATATGCAACAAGAATAAGTAAGGGCCAAATAAGGTATAGAAATATAGATCCTAATAACATAAGTTTGATTTTTTAGAATTAATAAACATGTGATTCTTCCTTCATTTCCTCCTCTGTAATTGGTTTGTTACTTATTGCTTTCCAGGCATACCAGATGTAGGCAATTACGAAAGGAATCATGAGAGAAACAAAAGACATTACTTTCAGGGTATAATAACTTGAGGAAGAATTCTGTATTGTTAGTGAGCTCTGTAAATCGAAGGTTGACGGGTAGAAACATGTATTGTTAAACCCAGCCAACAGAAACAGTGCAAATACAGTCAAAATAGTACCTGAACCAGAAAACCAGATTCCTTTTACTGAATTCTTGAACAAGCTAATAAATAAGCCCCAGAGGACTAATACCACTCCAAGTAATAGAATAATAGTATTCAAAGGCATTTGAAGAATATTGTTTAAATACTTATTAGGTTCCATAAATACTGTTCCAGTTTCAGGCTCGTATGCAAATCCTTCAATAAATAACAGCCGGATAAGGAAAAACAAAAAGAAAACGAGGAAGATTGCTGCTTCAATCCATAATTGTTTCCTGGCTCTGCTAAGAAGAGGTTCACTATCTACACTATTTAAAAGGAAGAGAATTCCCAAAGTCCTGGCCAAAAACAATACAGCAAGTCCGAGTGAAATATTTTGAATATTCAAAACGGCTTCCAGGCCATAATAAGGTGTTTCCCAGCGAGAAAGATTCAATTCATTTATATAAAATTCAGAGCCAGTAAAAAATGTTCCTACTGCTGTTCCAATTAGAAGTGTCCCCAGAATACCATTTATAAATAAAAAGAAGTCAAAAGTCTTCTTTCCCAGGAAGTTATTTGGTTTTGACCGGAATTCATAGGACACGGCTTGAATAATAAAACAAAACAGGATAGCCATCCAGACCCAATAGGCCCCACCAAAACTAGTTGAATAAAAAAGAGGAAAAGATGCAAAAAATGCTCCCCCAAAAGTAACCAGTGTTGTAAAGGTAAATTCCCATTTTCTTCCAATGGTATTTAATATAATAGTTCGATCCATTTCTGATTTACCCAGAGTATATATTAGTGATTGCCCCCCCTGAACAAACATTAAAAAAACAAGTATAGCAGCAAGGAGTGAAATAATAATCCACCAGTATTGCTGAAAAAACAAATATGAAATATTTAATATCATTTTATTGCCCTCCGAATTTAGGTCCTATTTTAATTTGGGTAAACATAATTTTCAACTCAGCAATCAATAAGGCTGTGAATAATATGGCAAATAGCCAGAATGTTGTTTTTACTGCCCCACTACTGATGTCAGAAACAGCTGCCAGGGTTGGAAGAATATCCTGGATCACCCATGGCTGGCGTCCCACTTCCGCAACTATCCATCCTGCTTCTGTAGCCATGTACGCCAGTGGAATCATTAGCAATCCAAATCTCATTAACCACTTCTTTCCTTCCAGCTTATTGTTTACACCCAAATAAAGCATGAGAGCAAGATAGAAGATAAACAAGAATCCCAATCCAACCATCAGGTGAAAAGAATAAAAGGTCATGGCTACATTTGGAATTACAGATGCAGGCTCCTGGTCTTTGAAATAGCCATATCCAAAATACTTGAAATAGGTTTCAACCCATTCGGGATCTTCAAACTTTTCCCTTAACTCGAGATAAAGTGCCTCATCATTTCCCTTAGCCTCCTTCAAGGCTTTGAGTGTTTCAATTGCCACTAGGCCTTTATCTATCTTCTCTGTAAAAGAAAGAATTCCTCTTTCTTCATTTCCATCAATTAAATCTACAATACCAGGTATAAAACCATCAGGTGATAGATGCACCATGTAGGATAATACACTTGGTATTTCAATTTTGAATATAAAATCTCTTTTCCGGTATTCATCCTGTGTATCACTTGTCAATGCGCCAATTGCTACTAATGGAGCTTTTTCCTGGCCAACATAAAGGGCCTCCATTGCAGCAAATTTCATGGGTTGAACTTTTGCCACTTCCCGGGCTGCATTATCTCCAGATCCGATCATATTAACAGCTCCAATCAATCCAAATGCAGCCGCAATTATTATACTTTTCTTGGCAAATAAAAGTTCCCTATTTTTAAGGAGGTACCAGCAACTTATGCCAATAACTATAATAGAGGCAAATACATAGCTGGATGAAACAGTATGCAAAAACTTATTTACGGCATTTGGAGACAGCAAAACTTCCCAGAAATTGGTCATTTCATTTCGAGCAGTATCTGGATTAAAATGCATCCCAACAGGACTCTGCATCCATGCATTTGCAACTAAAATCCAAACAGCAGATAAATTTGAGCCAATAGCCACAAGCCAGGTTGAAATAAGATGGAATTTTTTACTGACTTTATTCCAGCCAAAAAACATAACCGCAATAAAAGTAGATTCAAGGAAAAAAGCCATGATACCTTCAATAGCCAGTGGAGCACCAAAGATATCACCCACAAACCAGGAATAATTAGACCAGTTGGTTCCAAACTCAAATTCGAGAATGATCCCTGTCGCCACTCCAATAGCAAAGTTAATCCCGAAGATTGTCATCCAAAATTTGGTGGTTTTCTTCCAGAACTCATCTCCGGTTTTCACGTAAAAGCTTTCCATTATTGCTATAATAAAAGATAAGCCCAGTGTTAATGGGACAAATAGCCAATGGTAAATTGTGGTCAGAGCAAACTGGGCTCTGGACCAATCAACCAATGACATGTCGACTTGATCAATCATAATTTATTCTTTTTGAGTGAGTTGTTCAATCACATAATCCCCTCTCTCCTCATCAGTAGAAAATTTCGACTTTAAAAGGTCTGGGAAAAAGAAAAGTTTAAGCACTGCAAACATTATAAACAACTTAATTAGAATAATTAGCCAAAGTTGTTTTCCAACTGTCATAGACCTAAACCCGTCGTAATACAAATTGAAGGTTTTCTTTAAGAAGGCTTTCATGTTTTATAGATCAAGAAGTACGAAAATTATGAATTCATATCAACAGTACATATGTTCAAAAACATTAAATAAAATATTGTTCTGATAAGAGATTTAAAATTACTTGAAACCAGAGTAATAATTAGACCTTTGATTTGCTTTATAATATAATTTATATTGAGTCTATCTTATTTTTTTAATTCTGAAATAAAATTCGGATATTTGCTTTCCCCCAAATAATGCTTAAACCATTAACCCTGAAAACAAATGCTTTTTAAATTGGTTTGTTTATCCAAAGAAATCATAAGAATAAGAAGATTTTTTTATCTTTTTATGCTTTTTATTTTTCTAACCCATACGGGCATTTCTTACGCACAACGTCCCAATTTTGACCCAAACGATCCTGAGGTTGGTGTAGTTGAACATCTGGGTGCCTTTATCCCATTAGATATTCGCTTAATAAATGAAGACAGGGATACTGTAATCTTAAAAGACGTCCTTGACAAGCCGACTATTATTAATTTCGTTTATTATCGGTGTCCGGGCATTTGTAGTCCGATGATGAGTGCTCTGGGTGAAACAATTGATATTCTTGACCTTAATATCGGGGAAGATTACCAGGCATTTACAATAAGTTTTGATCCCACTGAAGATACTGAACTGGCAATAAACAAAAAGAACAATTATCTCGACCTTATGCAAAATAAGGAGGTTGCCGAAAAAGGATGGCAGTTTTTTACCGCAGAAGCTTCAGATGTTGACCGCTTTACTGATCTGACAGGATTTAAATATAAAAAAATCGGGCAAGATTTTAATCATACTGCAACATTAATTGTATTAAGCCCAGAGGGGAAAATTACAAGATATATTAAGCCCGGTATGAGTCAGTTTGATGATCGGTTTTATTTCCAACCTTTTGATGTAAAAATGTCAATTCTTGATGCATCAGAAGGGACGGTTAGGTCAACTATAAATAAGGTGCTGGTATTCTGCTACAGTTATAATCCTAAAGGACAAAATTGGGTTTTTAACATTACCAAAGTAGCTGGAATTGTAATTGGATTTTTTGCAATCCTACTATTTTTAGTCCTGATTTTAAGATCTGGCCTGAAGAAAAAAAAGAATAATTAATCCTACCCATAATGGTAACTGAAACAGAACATACAGAACAAAAAAGTTTTTTTCAAGAGGGGAAGTATAAAGGAATCCTTGGATGGATCCTATCAACGGATCATAAAAGAATCGGCCTGCTTTACCTCTACTCTATAATGACATTCTTTATTGTTGGGGCTATCCTCGGACTTCTGATGAAGCTTGAGTTGATTGCGCCTGGTGAGACACTCTATGGAGCCCAAACATACAACAGTATTTTCACTGTTCATGGTGTTATAATGGTCTTTTTAATCGTTATTCCTGGTATTCCAGCTGTTTTTGGAAACTTTATGTTGCCACTTATGATAGGTGCTGAAGATGTAGCTTTTCCCAGATTAAATTTACTGTCGTGGTGGATTTATGTTGCAGGGGCATTCCTGGTTGTTATTTCATTATTTGGAGGCGGGGGAGCACCTGATACCGGATGGACCTTTTACGCGCCTTATAGTTTCAAGACCAGTACTAATATGTTACCTGCAGTTATGGGTGCATTCATCCTTGGATTTTCTTCCATTCTTACCGGCCTTAATTTCATTGTAACTATTCATCGCATGCGTGCACCTGGAATGACCTGGATGAGAATGCCACTATTTCCATGGACCTTATATGGAACAGGCTGGATTCAACTACTTGCCACTCCTGTAGTTGGTATAACTCTTCTTATGGTTGTTGGTGAAAGGCTTTTAAATATAGGATTTTTTGATCCGGCACTTGGAGGTGATCCAATCCTTTACCAGCACCTTTTCTGGATTTACTCTCACCCGGCTGTATATATTATGATCTTACCTGCCATGGGCGTCATTTCTGAAATTCTTCCAACCTTCTCACATAAAACCATTTTTGGATATAAAGCGATTGTTATATCAACTCTTGCTATTGCCTTCGTTGGATATTTTGTATGGGGACACCATATGTTTACTTCAGGAATGAGTGGTACCGCACTTTATACTTTCTCGATATTAACCTTCCTTGTGGCCATTCCCAGCGCTATTAAAGTTTTTAATTGGGTCTCAACTATGCATAAAGGGTCCATTGTACCCAGGGTCCCATTTTACTGGGCCTCTTCATTTATTTTTGTATTTCTAATAGGAGGGCTTACCGGTTTGGTTCTGGGGGCACTTGCCACTAATGTACATGTTCATGACACTCATTTTGTTGTAGCACATTTTCACTATATTATTTTTGGAGGAACTGGATTTGCCTTTTTTGGAGCTATACATTACTGGCTACCTAAGATTTATGGAAGGATGTATAATATTAAATGGGCAAAAATTGGCTGGCTAATATTCTTTATTGGTTTTAATACTCTCTATGGCCCCATGTTTTACCTCGGGATGAAAGGTATGCCTCGTAGATATTATGATTACCTGGAAGAGTATACCGGACCGAATATTATTTCATCACTGGGTGCAATGGTACTTATTTGCGGATTGATAATAATCATTACGAACCTGGTTTATTCTGCGAGGAATGGCAAAAAAGCAGGAGCTAATCCATGGGATGGGTCTACCCTGGAGTGGACCGTACCCTCACCGCCTCCTTTGGAGAATTTCGATAAGATTCCAGAAGTTACCACTGGACCTTATGTTTATAAATAATAAAATTTAGTTTAATGGAACATTCTGTTTCTCATATACATCGAGATGATACTGCCTCCAAAATTGGTATGTGGCTTTTCATTTTTACAGAAATGCTCCTCTTTGTGGGACTATTTTTGGTTTATTCAGTATACCGATTTGAAAATGCAGAAGCATTTCATCTTGCTGCTGAAGAATTGAGTGTACCTATTGGTACGATCAATACGATTATTCTTCTTATTAGCAGTATGACCGCTGCCATGTCTATTACCTCGATTCAGAAAGGCAATAAGAAACTAACTTTAATCCTTATTGGCACAACCTTAGTTCTTGCACTCGTTTTCCTGGTAAATAAATATTTTGAATGGGGAGGAAAAATTGAGCATGGCTTATATCCAGGTTCAGAATACCTTCAGGAGCTTGGGCATGGCGATACCCTATTTTTTGGTTTATACTTTTTTATGACGGGATTACATGCTTTTCATATAATTGTTGGAATGATCATACTTGGCTTTGTGTATCACAGAGTTTCTAATGAAAGGGTAAATTCCACAGATTATGTTTTCCTCGAGAATGGAGCTTTGTACTGGCATCTTGTTGATTTAATATGGATCTTCTTATTTCCACTGTTTTATTTAATTACTTAATTCATATCAACCAATGGAACAAGAAAAACATCATATAGTACCATATAGAACCTATGTTTACGTACTACTCGTATTAGTCGCATTGACTATAATTTCAGTTGCAGTTACCAGCATAGAGCTAGGCCCGCTGACTGTTACAGTCGCTCTGGTACTGGCATCTATTAAAAGTGTACTGGTTCTCACCTATTTTATGCATTTAAAATTTGACCATAAGATTTTTGCTATTATGGTTATAGGAATATTTGCGATTATCATTATAGTTATCTTAATAACATTTCTTGATTATTATTACAGATAGATATGTACTCATCCAATCAAATAGACGCATCAAATTTTGTTCATGGAGTAGACCTTGCTTTTATGATCATCATAGGTATTTCGCTTTTCTTTTTAGTGGGCATTACTGTAGTTATGATCTACTTTATAATTCGGTATAACAGGAAACGAAATCCAATAGCTACACAAATTGAAGGCAGCACCAAGCTGGAAATAGCCTGGACCGTAATTCCAACCATACTCGTCCTTGTTATGTTTTATTATGGGTGGGCCGGATGGAAACCGATGACCAAGGCACCCAGGAATTCAATGGATGTGAAAGCCATTGCCAGAATGTGGAGTTTTCGATTTGAATACAACAATGGCAGAATTACCGACACTCTTTATGTTCCTCAGGATCAGGCCATAAATCTTGAACTTGAAGCGCTTGATGTTATTCATTCTCTATATATACCAGCCTACCGGGTAAAAGAAGATATGGTTCCCGGGAGAAAAAAGTTTATGTGGTTCATTCCGCAAAAACCAGGCACTTATAACCTATTTTGCGCTGAATACTGTGGCCTGAATCACTCCTACATGACGACTGCCGTAAAAGTATTAACCAGAGAAGAGTTCGATCGCTGGTATGTTGAACCTATCAAGGATCCCACCATCTCAGCAAGCGGTGAAGAGATTCCTGGAGCAAAGGCAATAGAAATTATTCGAAAGAATGGTTGCAATGCCTGTCATTCAACCGATGGCACGAAATTGATTGGACCTTCTTACCTGGGATCTTTTGGTAAAAAGCAGCTGGTCATTACAGATGGGGATGAAAGAGAGATTACTGTTGATGAAGAATACCTGAAGAAGTCTATTTATGAACCGAACACTGATATAGTCAAAGGTTATAGTAAAGGCCTAATGCTTTCCTATAAGGATCTAATCTCTGAAGAGGAACTCCAGGAAATTATCGAGTACATTAAGATGTTGAATGAGCAGGAATAACATCCGATATTTCCACAGCATCACAGTCCTGGGCAAACTAACTATCTCCTTTTCAGTAGCGCTTACAGCCCTTACAGGATATGTTCTGAAATCTCAAAATTTCGACCTTGAACTCATATTACCTGTTCTTGGAGTCTTTTTCCTCTCAGTTGGATCTTCAGCCTTAAATCATATTCAGGAAAAACACCTTGATGCACTAATGGAAAGAACCCGAGAAAGGCCACTCCCCTCCGGTGATATTTCATTTAAATCTGCCCTCTTCTTTTCTTTGACAATGCTTATAATTGGATCCATCCTTTTATTAATAAGCAATTTGTACGCTTTCCTTTTAGGCTTATTGGCAGTAGTTTGGTATAACCTTATATATACCAATCTGAAACGTAGAACAGCCTTCGCCGCGGTCCCAGGCGCCATCATTGGAGCAATACCTCCCTTAATAGGCTGGGTAGCTGCAGGAGGAAAACTATTAGATTATCAAATAATTGTTGTTGCTTTCTTTTTTTTCATTGGTCAAATCCCTCACTTCTGGTTAATTCTTCTAAAATATGGAAAGGAATATGAATTAGCGGGTTTTCCAAGCTTAACTGGCTTTTTCAAGGACATTCAAATAAAAAGGCTCACATTCACCTGGATAGTAGCCCTGGCCGTTTCTTCGCTCCTATTTCCTCTTACCGGAATCATATCTTCTGTCCTTCCAATAGTTATACTGGTCCTTCTTTCTAGTCTACTGATCCTTTCATTTAGCCAGAACATCTTTTCAAATAAAAAGGAATTCAATTTTGGTCATGCCTTCTTCCACCTGAACCTGTATTTTCTGCTCGTTATGCTTCTAATTATAGTTAATGCCGTAACTTATTAAAAGAAGTGACAGAATTGTTCACTATCAATTTTAAAAATAAGTGATTATTTTGCAAATCCCAGTGTAAGGATAAATCCAGAATGTTTCGCTGTTTCCTTCATCAACTATAGAATAACATTAAGGCTGGCAAAAGAAAAACTCCTTCATTCATCCAACGATATCTGTTATTTATAGAAACCCAGGAGCTTTTGTAAACTAAATAGAACTGAGAGATCAACATCACGATGAATATCATCATACAATAAAATGTAGCAGATTGAATCTCCAATGTTATGGAAATAATCAAGGTATAAAGAAGAGAAAGAATAATCCAGCCAAATAGAAAATGCATATCTCTCTCTTTTTCATTTGGAGCAAAAATGCTAATCTGGCCATCTATTGAATCCTGCTCTTTTTCTAAATATGAGTATATGAATAAATTGGAAAGAGTAATCAAAAAGAATCCAATCATTGGAAAAATGCCTTTTTTATAATCATGTGTCAAAAACATTGGCCCACCCCATATTCCAATTACATAAAGGAATGCTATAAAAATTTCTTTTGGAAAAACTAAATAATTCTTTGCATTTATAAAATGAACCCCAGCCAGGTAGACTAAGACCATTAGTCCGGCCACTCCCCCAAATAAAATTAATGGTAAAGGGAGATATAGCCAAATCAATAAAATATCAAGCATAGATGCCTGGGATTTTTTGTATTTTCTTTCCACCTGAAACCATCAATAAGGTGGTCAGCCAGATAAATCCACCAGACTGTTAGAGGCAATATAATCCACCAGGCAATACCTGGATTTACACCTAAGGTCTTTACTGCCATTATACAACCCGCTAATACTCCAAGAAGGACATCCAGACTAAGTAAATGATAATAATATGATACAGATTTTCTGATAAGTCTTGAGTCTTTTCAATTATTCATATGTAAAAATAGGACATACAAATTTACACAGGAATAAACTGTAGTAGTCAATTCGCTAACAAATCAAAAAATAGCGATTTTGATTAAAAATGATGATTCAAACTTTCTTCCAGATATGGATGATTCTTTGGAATAAGAGATGCTTTTGATAAAGTTGTTAATACAACAAATATAAATAAGCCAGCAAACCCTAAAAAGGTACCTATCTCAAGCAATCCAAAGCTAAAATCAGGGGATATAGCTGGGAAAATATGCAAATAGAGATCAACCCAGTGCCCTGCTAATACAATAATGCTTACAATTAGGATAACCGTTTTATTCCTACTGGTAGCTCTCGGCATTAGGATAAGAAATGGTATGGCAAAATTCAAAATAGGATCAAGGAAAAACCACATTTCCCAATTTGGGCCCCAGCGCAATGCATAATACACTGTTTCCTCCGGTATATTTCCATACCAGATAATAGTGAACTGCATAAACCATAGGTACCCATAAATAATTGCAAGCATAAATATATACCTGCTAAAATCATGTAGATGACTTTTGTTTAAAAAGCTAAAGTACCCCTTGCTATTCAAAAGCAAGATTATAAGAATAATGACTACAGATCCATGATAAAAAGCAGAGGCAAATGTCTTGAAGGAAAAAATTGTGCTAAACCAATGAGGTTCTATAGACATTAACCAATCAAAAGAAGCAAATGTAAAAGTCACAGCCAAAACAAAAATATTTATCTTGGAGTAAAACTCACTTTTCTCGAACCAGACTATACCTCCTTCAGCATCTTCTTTGAGAGATAATTTTCGTAAGATCCTGGCCAAAATGATCCATAATGTAAAATATATAACCATACGAATGGAAAAAAATGGAATATTCAGGAATATTTCTTTATGAGCAAGTAATTCATCGTGCAAAACTGCATCCGCATGTGCCCAATGGTATATTTTGCCTATACCCAGAAGCATAACCAGGAATAAGATACCTGCAACGGGAAGGTAACTTGTTATAGCCTCAGGAACTCTCTTAAAACCAGCAGACCATCCAGCCTGTGCTATATATTGAATGCTCATAAAAAAAGAAGCTCCCACAGCAATGGAAACAAAATAGAAATTATTTAGAACCAGGTTGCCCCATGTTTGATCAGGATTAGACAAGAAACCCCAGATAAAGGCAATTACTCCAATGCCAATTAAAACAAAGGAGGCCAATTTTAATTTTGAGGGAAATGAGAATTTTTCTTCCATCTCAATGCAACTTTATATTGATATAATTATTCTAAATCTAACTTACTGCTTTCTGCACACCTTAATACAACTATTCCTGAAGATTATCTCTGATATAGAGTATTACCTTCCATCGGTCCTCCTGCCTGATTTGAGATCCGTGTGCTCCCATAATACCGTAACCTACTGTAATGGAATGATACACCTCGCCATCTGGCTTTTCGACCATCTTTTTTGTGATTAATGAAGCTGGTGGATAGACATATTTGCCACTGGTATGCAAAAAGCCTTTCCCATCACCCTTCTCCCCATGGCAATGGGTGCAAAAGGTATCGTATACCTGCTCACCTCTTTCAATATTTTCAGTTGAATTTTCTAAAGGATTTATTAAATCGATTCCAGCCTGGACCAACCCTTCTTTGGTATTTGGATACTGAAAAGGAATCAGCTCTCTGGGTATTGTTCCTTCAGCTGGCATTTGTTGAGTTTGCTTATTTTCAAATACGGGATTTTCTGTATTTGTCTCGTATGCATTCGAATAAAACATATCAGGGAAAAAATCCCAGCCAGGGTTATTCCGGTCTCTATCGCAAGAGACTGATGCAAAGAGAACCAGCAATATGATTGGTATTAAACGAATCCTCATAGTATTTCTTTTAAGTTTCTTCATTGCCCTATGCTCAATTTATTCTGCTTAGCTTTCAGCTGTACCTTTTCTTTCATAAACCTCAGAAGCGCCGGTTTCCTTCAACATAGATTCAAGCTTTGAATTATCCACCTCATCCGGTGAAAAGACTAAAACAAACTTATCATCTGTTGCCCTTGCATCGACTATGTCAATTTTCTTTCCGGGAAATATTTGTGCCCTTGCTATGAAAGTTGTCAGACTCATTATGGTAACAAATAAAATTGTAAATACCACTGTAACCAAAATGAAAGAGGGGAACGAATTCATTGGTTTCCCACCATAATTTAATGGCCAGTTTAGAACAGCTGCATACTGCATAAAAGCCAGGATTCCAATCCCGCCAATCCATCCATAAATATATGCTGCAACACTTAATCGTGATTTTCTTCCAAGTATATGAAGTATCTCATGAATCGGATAAGGTGTATACGCTTCCTCTATGGGAATTCCTGCAGCTTTAAGAGCCTCTGCAGCTTTGATAAGCGGACCTTCATCATCATAAACACCAACAATATAAGATTGTTTTTCCATCTGTGTTAATATTTAATTAGATTGCTTTTTATTGTACTTCATAACTCCTTTTACTTCACTGATGGCAATCATTGGGATATATCTGAAAAACAGTAAAACTCCTAATGAAAAGATGCCCAGTGTTCCAACATAAACTCCTACTTCAACAATTGTTGGGCTATATGGAGCCCAATTTGCAGGGAGAAAATCTTTTGTAAGTGACGTTACCACTATATTAAATCGTTCGAACCACATCCCTATATTTATGATTATAGAAATGATAAATAAAACACCGATATTTTTCCTCAACTTCTTTGACCACAAAAGCTGAGGGACAAGAGCATTGAAAATAAACATGGCCCAAAATTGTGGAGCAAAATCCCCGGTTATCCTGTTATGAAAAAATGTAAATATTTCATATTGGTTACCAGAATACCATGCTACAAATATTTCAGTTATATAAGCAGACCCCATAATAAGAGAAATAAAGACTAGGATCCTTGCTATTGCGTCAAGGTGAGAATCGGTTACATAGTCTCCCAGATTGTAAAACTTTCGAATGATTATCATCAGCGTCATTACCATTGCAAATCCTGAGAAGATTGCCCCGACCACAAAATAGGGAGGGAAAAGAGTAGTGTGCCAACCAGGCTCCACCCCCACCGCAAAATCGGTAGAAACTATGGAGTGTACCGAAACAACCAACACAGCAGCAATTCCACCTAGGATAAAGGCCAAGGCCTCAAAACGAATCCATTCCTTCGATGATCCCAGCCAACCCATACTAAAAAATCCATATATTGCTTTCTTAACTTTTGACGTAGTCTTATCTCGAATTGATGCCAGATCAGGAATCATACCCAGGTACCAGAAGGAAGCTGAAATAAGTAAATAGGCTGAAATTGCCAGAAAGTCCCAAAATAGTGGAGAATTAAAGTTTACCCATAGAGGTCCTCTTGTATTTGGATAAGGTACGATAAAATAGAAATTCCAAATTCGACCCATATGTAATGCCGGAAAAATTGATGCACATAATACAGCCACTACTGTCATTGCTTCTGCAGCCCGATTTATTGAAGTTCTCCATTTCTGACGTAACACGAGCAAAAAAATTGAAAAAGCTGTTCCAGCATGTCCAATCCCAATCCACCATACAAAGTTTATAATAGCCCATCCCCATCCAACTGTATTATTTACCCCCCAGGTTCCCAATCCCTGAGAGATGGTAACATAGATGGAGTAGGCACCCCAGATGCTCATTATTATGGTAACCACTAAGGCCACCCTCCACCAATTGGGGGAACGGGTATCCAATGGGCGCATTATGTCACTGGTAACATCGCCTAAAGTTTTACCACCTTCAATTAGTAATCCTCTTACCTCAGTTTTATACATATGACAATCTGTTTTCGATTAATTCTATTGAAGTAATAACTCAAATTCATTTTAAAAGTGAGTTCCATGATCATCCTCAACCATATTTCTTTCAATATTTCTTACCTTAGTTAAATATCCAACCGAAGGCAGGATATGCAATTCCTCGAGCAAGAAATAATTCCTCTCATTATTAAATAGCTTTGAAACTCCACTATTCTTATCATTTAAATCCCCAAATACCAATGCATCAGCAGGACAGGTTTGTACACATGCAGTTTGGATTTCACCATCCCTCAATGGCCGTTTCTCCAACTTGGCTTCCAGTTTCTTATCCTGTATCCTTTGTACACAGAAAGTACATTTTTCCACCACTCCCCTTTCCCGAACAACCACATCAGGATTTAATACAAGTTTAGCTAAATCAGAATTCTGATTGTAGTCAAACTTATCGTTATTGGCATATTTAAACCAGTTAAACCTTCTCACCCTATAAGGACAGTTATTTATACAATATTTCGTACCAATACACCGATTATAGGCTATCTGGTTAAGGCCCTCGCTGCTATGCATAGTTGCCGATACAGGACAAACATTCTCACACGGAGCATTATCACAATGCTGACACATAACTGGCTGATTAAGTACCGTTGGTTGATCAGGTTCATCGGAATAATACCTGTCAATTCTAATCCAATGAAGAATTCGCCTCCTTCTTACTTCTTCTTTTCCAACTACAGGAACATTGTTCTCAGCCTGGCAGGCAATAATACATGCCCCACATGCTGTACATGAGTTCAAGTTAATCGCCATACCCCAATGATGCCCATCAAATTTTACATCTTTATACAGGGACACATTGTGTTTCTCCGCCTCCAGGTGCATTTCATTCCCTGCATTGGGATTCTTAAGATATTCTCCCAGGGTTGTTTCCCGCACAATGGGCCGTTCTTCCATTGAATTATGCGTTTGGGTTAAGGCAAGATTATAAGTTTTGTTTGTTTTTTCAACTTCAATACCTGATCTATAATTTGATCTTGTATTTCCTCTCACCTGAATTAAGCCAAATGCATTTACCCCAACACCATCAGCCACTTTGCCTGTATTACTTCTTCCATAACCTAAAGCAAGAGAGACCGTTCCTTTCGCTTGTCCCGGCTGAACGAAAACTGGGACCTCAATTCCTGCAATCGTCACAACATCCTCATTCTGAAAACCTTTATCCTCAGCAAATGTGGGTGAAATACTCAGGTAATTATCCCAACAAGCTTTTGTTATAGGATCTGGCATTTCCTGCAACCAGGGATTGTTTCCATCTTTTCCATCGCGTAAGGCAACTGTTTCATACATTACTAGTTCCAGTCCTTCAGATTTTGATGACAGGTCTCCAAGGGTGTCATTCTCAGAAATCCAGGCAATAGATTCCTCATTTTCATTTTCCGCTGATAGATCAAATACTCCTTTTTGCAAACTATGATTCCAAAATTCCTGAAAAGTAATATACTCATCCTGAGAATTAAACATATTTTCTTTCCAATAAGCTTGTATAAAGCTTAAGAAATCTGTGTTGTTTCCAGCCCAGTTTAATAAACTCTCCTGGGCATTCCTCGTATTATAAATAGGTCTTATGGCTGGTTGAGCAAGACTGAATTTCCCTTTTTTCGGTTCAGCATCATTCCATGACTCAAGATAATGATGGTCAGGACACACATACTCACATGCATATGAAGTTTCAGTAGGGACGGAAGAAAGTGATACTTTCAAATCAATCTTGGCCAGGCCAGAGTTAAATTTTTTGTTTTCATAATAATCGTAAACTGGATTTACATTATGGATGATAATTCCTCCAACCAGTCCCTGATTCATTTCCTCTACACATTTTGAAATATCTGAGTCAATGCCTTTCTTAACATATAAAGGTTTCTTAATATCTATCGTTTCTCCATAGTTTCCAAGCATGAAATTAATCTTATTCACTAAAAGCTGAATATTCACTTCAGCAGACCCTGAAACAACGATTGACTTTCCTCTATTCTTCAGTAATTCAGTCACCAGTTCATGAACATCAAATGGAGATGAGTCAACTTTAATCTTAGCTTCACCCAGTTTTTCTGCAATTCCATTATAGATATTCCCAATAATCAGACCTTCCTCTGATGGTTTCACCGGGTAACGGATATCCGCATTTGAACCAGTAAGCGACATACCTGCTTCAAAATGAATATGCTTTGACATTTTCATATCAGGAGATGTAAGATTCCTCCTTTTTGAATATGCTCTTGTAAATGAAACCGGAGAAACCCAAGTTCCAAGGAAATCAGCTGAAAAGCTTACAACTAAATCTGCCTTTTTAAATTTATAATCAGGGATTGCCTTTTCGCCAAATGCCTTAAAATTAGCTTGAAGCATCCCAGAATTGGAAACAGCATCATATTGAATCCATTCAAGAGAAGTGTATTTTTCTTTTAATATTTCGATCGCATGAATTGTTGATGGACTAATAACTGTTCCGGTTAGTAGAACTACCTTCTTGCCGCTACCAGCTATTTCGTTTAGTTTGCCATTGATTTCTTTATCGATCTGCTCCCATCCAATTTCAGCTCCACCCTTCTGAGGAAATTTATAACGAGCATCATCATATAAACTTAATACGGAAGCCTGAATTCGGGCAGATGTTTTGCCTCTGGAAATTTTTGATAAATCATTTCCTTCAATTTTTATAGGCCTTCCGTCTCGAGTTTTTACCAGTATACTGCCGTATTCATTCCCATCAAAAAAAGAGGATGCATAATAACTTGCATTCCCTGGAGTAATCTCTTCTGGTTTTATCAGGTAAGGTATCGCCTTACTCACGGGCTTTTCACAGCTAGCCACAATTGTTGCTGTGGTAATGCTAAATCCCATAAGTTTCAAAAAATCCCTTCTTGAAGTTGTCTTTTCAGGAAGGTCATTCTCGAAAAGGTCAATTACTGCATTTTTATGGTTAATTTCAACATCTCTCTCAGTTTCTGAATTTAAACCATATTTAAGTTCTTCAGGGCTTCTCCAGTATTTCTTCATAGGTATATAAATATTATGCTATCCGGATTCAAAGAATTAGTAATGGCACTTTGAGCAATCTGTCCCACCAATATCATTAACAGTAACATTCTTAATTTTTCCTGCTTTCAGGTCATCGTGCAATTGCTTATAATCTTTGTAATAATTATTGCCTGCAAAATTCACTTCTTTTGTGCGATGACATTCTATACACCAACCCATTGAAAGGTCTTCTACCTGTTTAATTACATCCATCTCTTCAACTGCTCCATGACATTCAGCACAATCAACATTTCCTGCACCGACATGCTGTGCATGATTAAAATAAACATGGTCAGGCAGATTGTGGACCTTTATCCATGTAATTGATTTTTTATTTGTCCAGGCACTTTTAACCTTATCAATTTCATATTTACCTGATTCGGCTCCTTCACCAACAAGAATATGGCAATTCATACAAACTCCTACTGAAGGAATGCCTGCTGATTTTCCATACTCAACAGTAGTATGACAATATATACAATCGATCTTGTTTTTGTCGGCATGAACTCGATGGGAGAATTTTATAGGTTGGTCAGGAGCATAATCCTGCGATCGGCCCAAGGCAATAGCAGCACTTGACACCAGTTTTACCTGCCCGCCCAGAGCCAATAATATTATCACAAGATGGACCAACTTTTGTTTCACTTTCCAGGTGAAGAATAGATCAATAAGTGCAATGATAATTATTAGGGTCAATAAAATGAATAACAGAGTTCTTGTGATAGTTGGTTTTTTGGGTGTTAAACCATCCACAGCTATTTTATCGAGATAATCTTTTATCTGAGTTATGTCTTCATCTGAAAATTGAGCTTTTGCATGTACTTTTTTCATAGTTGGAGTTGAAGGGCTAAGTACAGCCTTCTTAAAGTCCTCAAAGCTTCTATCGGCAAACTTTGTAGCGATCTCATAGGCTGAAGGATACCAACTGAAAGTATCAATTTCAACAGTATTGTGACAACTTGCACAGACTGGAGCACCTTCATCTTCATGAACCAAACCAAAGAATAGCCTTTCTCCCTTTTTGGTATCTGAGGAACTGGAACCATGTGTCTCAGAATTCTCACCCTCTGCTAAAACTGCAGGAAAACCAGATACTATAAAAGGTACACCTCCAAATAAAAATACAAATAAGAGTATCTTGTGAATTAGTTTTCGGAAAATAATAACAAAAAGATTATTCATAAATGTTAGTTGCTAGCTATTAACTAAATAGTAAATAATATTATAAGCTGGTTTATACCAGAGTATTAATTACTTCCTGTAAACAGTTAAATAAGATATAAAAAACTATACCTGTTTCAAATTAAGTAAAGAACTATTTTATACGTTTAGTCCTAATTCTATAATAAATTTGATGAATTGACTTAGTATTGGTTATAAATCAAAAGTTTAACACT
This sequence comes from Bacteroidales bacterium, assembly GCA_033791445.1. Lineage (GTDB taxonomy): Bacteria > Bacteroidota > Bacteroidia > Bacteroidales > VadinHA17 > JANTGF01. The sequence goes on from JASJGS010000005.1 coordinate 30,110, forward strand.
TAATCACCCTATAATCTCATTCTTATTCTGCAATAAAATTAGTAATAAAAATATTATTTCCAATTTTTCATACCCTCTGAAACCTGCCACAGAGTGATAATGAGTCAAATTTAAAGGAACCTGAATACTTACCGTATCAAATGAAAAAAACCAGTATCAATATATTTATCCTGACGCGTGAGTACATAGTAATAAACTCCTGGATGTACTTCGGTTCCTGAGGGGGTCTTCCCATCCCATGAAATAGTATATGCTGTTGTTTCAAAGACTCTGGATCCGGAGGGACTGAAGATGGAAACTTTATACTGAGCCTTCCCATTTGTTCGGATCACCCACATATCATTAATTCCATCTCCATTGGGTGTAAATACATTTGGAACATTAAAAACATCCCGAACATTAATAAATTCAGATGATGTATTAGTAGTAATATTATCAGAAACAGTAAAACTGACTTCATACCTTCCAGCCTTATCATACATATGGCTTACCACAGGTAGTGTTGAAGAAGTGTAATCTCCAAAATCCCATTGAAATGAATAATTTAAAGTGTCATCCATTGAATAGGTACTTGTGAACTCTACTTCAAATGAATTGATTGATGTTGTATCAACCGTAAATGCGGGATTGACCTGCCCTGAAAGGGAACAGGCTAATAATAAACCCACAAACATGAATAACAACTTATTTCCTATTACTATTTTATTCATATTACTCAATTTTTTCAGTTATCTTTTGTACCACCTTAAACTGGTAGAAGAACTCCCTGGCAAATACTCTTAATACTGTATAACTCGGGATTGCCAGTATCATACCCACAATACCTGCTAAGTTTCCGGCAATTAAAATTACCAGAAAAATCTCTAATGGATGTGCCTTAACAGATTTACCATATATTACAGGTTGGAATAAAACATTATCTATAATCTGAACAATGATAAATACAAGAAACATATATCCAAGCAAAGGTAATAGTTTATGGTAAAGATCGAGATCAAGATTATTGGCAATGCCTAAAAGTAGGCCAATAGAGGCACCTATTAAGGGTCCGATGTAGGGTATGACATTCATAATCCCTGCAACTAAGCCAATAACAGCTGCGAGTTGAAACTTCAATCCAACTATAGTCAACCCAATGGTTACCAGTAATGTGATACCAGAAACCTGTAATAATATACCAGCGAAATAACGAGTTAACAAAGCTTTAGAAGATCGAAAAAAATGTTCAAACTTTTGTTCATGCTTTACCGGAACAAACAGCATTAGTCCTTCTTCAAAAAGTGTTTCGTGCTTAAGAAAGAAGAAAGTAATAAAAGAAATAGAAAAAATGGCAATAAACAGACTCCCAAGAATATCCACAGTTCCGCCTATGGCATTTGAAACTACTGAAAGATTAACAGAGGAGGTGATTCTGCTCTCAATATATTCTTCCATTGATACGCCCTCACTTCCCTCAGGATTTAACCTGTAGTATAGATTCTCTAATCGATCTAATGGTATCTGAAAATCACTTCTTACACTGGAATAGTCTATTTCCGACAGGTCCTGGGCCTCTGAACCGATTAAAGGAACAAATATTCTTAAAAATCCGAAAAAGACAGCCCAGAAAAGTAATAAGGTTAAAGCTGCGGAAATGGTTTTATTCAAATGAATCTTGCCCAGCTTGATTCTATTTAAAAAATCAACTATTGGCCTGCCAATCAAGGAGAAGACTGCAGCAATAAGAATGTAAGCCACAATGCTTCTAAAGTACCAGATTGCTACCACTGCAATAACTACCGTAAGTGCAGCAAGAATATATTTTAGGTTATCTTTCATTCTTTGGTTTCTAAAAATAATCATTTCAGCGTGGAAAATAAATTATTTTTTCGCTTTTCAGAACTTATGCAAAATATAATCCATTTAGTAAGAGTATATTTTAAATAGTACTAAGTTTGCAAAACAAATACATCTCAATAATTAGATTGAAATTATAAAGTTTTACTTTATTTATCAATAATTTAAATACCCATCATGAAAAAAAAAATATTAATTGCTCTATTTGGTTTTCTTGCTATTGTTGCCTGCAACAATAATTCAAATGATACAAAAGATAATGAAAATCTTCAGGAATCAGTTTCTATTGAAAATCAAAACACTGTACTTCTCCACATCGAAGGCATGACTTGTGAAGGTTGTGAAAACACTATTAAGATTGGGATAGAAAGCCTACCTGGTGTTATGGAAGTAAAAGCATCTCACATTGATTCAAGTGCTGTTGTTGTGTATGATGCCAGCAAGGTAACGGTGGAAGAAATGGGTAAAATGGTTCAGAATAAAGGATACAATTATATCGATTCTTCACCCCTAGAATAAAAAGCTATTTTAAACAATAAAACAAGGCCTTCGTAAATAATTTGGAATTTCGGATCGAATTTATTTGTTTTTTTTGGTATCCGCTGATTTGAGCACAAAGTCGCCAAAACTTTTCCCAAACTTCCTAATCTCACCTGCTTTCGAATCCTGTGGATAGAATTTATATGAAGCATGTAAATCGAAAAGATTAAACTTTAATTGTTTCAGGTTCCCTTCAATAATAGAGATAGCCTCACCACTCCAGCCAAATGATCCGAAAGCTGCAGCCGGTTTTCCTTTATCTCTAATAGGATTTACAATAGAAAACAATTTAAATACGGGTAAGAGTGTATTCTGGTTAATTGTTGGCGAACCTACAACAACAGCAGAGTTTCTGATCATCTTCTCTTCCATCTCACCCAAAGAACTAATCTCCAAATCGAGATACTCAGTTTCGATCTCCCCTGCCTGCTTAATTCCTTCAGCCAATGATGTAGCCATCTCTTTAGTATAACCATAAGCTGAAACATAGGCAATTAATACCTGTGGTACCTGTGATTGTGTAGTACTCATATATTCAGTTGCCAATTGTTCCGACCTATCAACATACTTTTTCCAATATGTGCGTAAAATGGGTCCGTGGCCTGGACAAATAACATTAATATCTAAAGGTCTTATCTTTTCAATAGCCTTTAACATGAACTTACTATAGGGCTTTAATATAACATCAAAGTAATAATCAAAGGCCTGATCAAAATTCGGCACCTCGTCATCAAAAATCTTTTCATTACAATAATGAGATCCAAAGGAATCACAGGTAAACAAGACTTTTTCTTCCTCCAGGTAAGTGTAAATGGTATCAGGCCAATGTAGGTTTGGGGCTCCGATAAACTTCAATTTCATATTTCCAAGGTCAAGCTCATCACCATCTTTAACTTTAATTGAGGGAAATGTTTCACCTGTGATATCCTCCAAATACCTCAAGGCATTGCCACTACCTACTACCTTTGCATTGGGAGCCAATTTCATCAGGTGACGAAGATTTCCAGAATGATCCGGTTCTGTATGATTCACAACGATATAACTAATTTCAAAAGGATCCACTACTGATTTGACCTTTGCAATGTACTCCTCTTTGAAAGTTTCTTTTGATGTGTCGATAATAACCTTTTTATCCGCATCAATAAAGAAAGAATTATAGGAAGTACCATAATCAGTTTTCATAACCACATCAAAAGATACAATATCATAGTCAAGTATTCCAATCCATTTAACTTTTTCCGAAACACTATAAACCTGGTTGCTGTTCATATACTGATCATTTAGATGGGTTTTGATTTAAATTGAGAACAAAAATAACAAAAAAAGGGGCACAGGGCCCCTTTCATATATTAGAAATATCAATGCTTACTTCTTACTTTCCTTTTTCTTTTCCTTAGTTCCCTTTTTAGCAGCAGCTTCTGATTTTTTCTCATCGCAACATGCCTTTTCACAAGCAGGATCACATTTCTCCATTGATTTTTTAGCAGTAGCTTTTTTACTTTCGGCTTTTGCTTCACATTTTCCATCGCAATTATCTTTGCCACACTTTTCACACTTATCATCATCTGCAGCAACAACTATATTAACATCAGGAGAAGCATTTACAGGAGCGATATAGGCCCCAGCGAGCAACATTAAACCAATAAATACAAATAATTTTTTCATAATTTTTAATTTTTTAGTTAAAATCATTGCCAAATATATAATATATTCGGATATGTTACTCTTTTTATCTTTAAAAAATAATTAAAATTTAGCTAGGATAGTCTTATTCCCTTTCACCTTCTGATCCAATTCAACATTAAGCTTTGTATTTAGGGGCAAAAAAACATCGACGCGAGATCCAAATTTAATAAATCCTAGTTGTTCTCCCTGTTGCACGGTCTTCGCCGGTTGGCAATAGGTAACGATCCTTCTGGCAACAGCCCCGGCAATTTGCCTGACCATCAGGGTTTTTCCACTTGCATGATTAATTACAACTGAGGTTCTTTCATTTTCTTTTGATGACTTTGGATGCCAGGCAACCAGATGATTTCCAGGTTCATGATTTACGTAATCGATAAGCCCGGAAATAGGGCAAAAATTAATGTGGACATTTAGAGGTGACATAAATATCGATACCTGAATTCTCTTCTCATGATAGTAAAGATCTTCTTTTACTTCTTCAATGGCCACAATAGTTCCATCAGCAGGTGAAAAAACCAGGCCGTCATCAGGCTGAACTTTACGTTTTGGTATACGAAAGAAATAAACAAGAAAGAAATAAAATATAATGCTTACAGTTAGAATGAAGTAGAAAAACAGCCCCATTCCATGGTGAAAAGGCAACAAAGCCAGGTTAATAGCACACAGAATAACTAAAAAGACTAATAATATACGATATCCTTCTCGATGAATTCTCATTCCTAAAATATTGCCACAAAAATAAGGATTTTCAAGAAATTAATTGCAGAAAAGCATAAACAATTGGTGTTGAGAACAATACTCCATCATATCGATCAAGAAAGCCACCATGACCTGGTAAAAAACTACCTGAATCTTTCAATCCAAGGTACCTTTTCAATAAAGATTCTATCAAATCTCCCACTGTTCCAAAAACAATCACAATAAGTGCTACAACCATCCAGCTAATTAAGCTTAATGAGGGGAAATATTTCGATAGCAATATAACCGTCACAAAAGAGAATATCACTCCTCCGAATACTCCTTCCCATGACTTTTTAGGTGAAATTCTTTTAAATAGTTTATGTTTTCCAAAAGTTACTCCCACCAGGTACGCCCCAGTATCATTGATCCAATGCAAAAAGAAAAAACCAAGTAGTATTTGATAATTATATACTACCAGGTTGCGTGGTTGAAATACAAAATTTACAATGTCTCTTCCATTATCCAGCCCTACATTTAATTCATCTGTAATTTCAAAAACCATGAAATGGAATAACGAAAAGGGAACAGCTATATAAAATATTCCTAATAAGGTAAATGCAATATTATGAAATGGCCGGTTTTCGTTAAAAAACAACTCGTTTACAAAAACAAGGCTTACAAGGGGGAAGAATAAAACCAGGAATCGAGTTGGAAGGAAACCAATTGAAACCAAGAAAACAAAAGTATACAGAAAAGCTCCAATAAATATTCCTATTACAGTTTGTGGACGAATTTTAGCCCTTGAAAGCATACGGTAGTATTCGTACAGCGTAGCAACAAGAATTATCAGAAATACTGCCACAAAAGCCAGGCTGTTTAAAAGAATAGAACCAATAACTAATACCAATAAAAGTAAACCTGTTGTGGTTCTCTTAATAAGTTCGCTCACTTTCGATACTTTTTAATAGATTTTTAGCTCTTAGGGCTTCATCTCGATTTACATATAATTCGATTTCACCTAACATTTGATAAGATGAATCTTTCCTGTTCAGTATTATTGAAGAAATATTGTTTTCGTCCAGAACCAGACGAGCAATATCAGCAAGGTAAGCTTTTTCTGTTGAAAAAATTGACACCCAGTTTTTCTCCATAAAAAAATCACTCTTTGGTTGCCTGCGGATCCTTGTCTGATTCAGTTTCCTGTTCCTTTGAATCCTTGCTTGCTTCCTTCCCTTTTACTTCCTTTTTACTTTTTGTTTCTGGTTTTTGATCTTTCAGGGCTTCCAGCCTGGAATGATTTATTCTTTTTCCAAATATACGTTCCAGGTCCTCACTAAATATTACTTCCTTATCAAGTAACATTTGTGCCAGTTCTTCAAGCTTTTCCTTATTATTAAGTATTATTTCCTTAGCTCTTTCATATTCTATGTCAACGAGAGCTTTCACTTCCAAATCAATCAGCTCCGCAGTCTTCTCACTATATGGCTTATTGAAACTGTATTCCCCCTGCCCTGTTGAATCATAGAAACTCAAGTTTCCAACTTTTTTGCTCATTCCAAAAAAACTAATCATGGCATAAGCCTGTTTCGTTACTTTTTCAAGATCGTTCAATGCACCTGTCGAAATCTTATTAAAAAATATTTCCTCCGAAGCTCTTCCCCCCAAGGCAGAACACATTTCGTCAAGAAGCTGTTCGGTTGTTGTAATCTGTCTTTCCTCAGGAAGATACCAAGCTGCACCAAGGGATTTTCCCCGAGGAACAATGGTAACCTTAACCAGAGGGTTTGCATGCTCTAATAGCCAGCTAACAGAGGCATGGCCAGCTTCATGAAAGGCAATGGTTTTCTTTTCTCCGGGTGTTATGATTTTATTTTTCTTTTCAAGGCCACCTACAATTCTATCAACTGCATCTAAAAAGTCTTGCTTGGTTACTTTCTTTTTATTTTTTCTTGCAGCAACCAATGCTGCTTCATTACATACATTAGCAATATCAGCACCTGAAAAACCAGGTGTTTGCTTTGCCAGGAAATCAACATTCAAACTCTTTTCAACCTTAATAGGTGCAAGATGAACTTTAAAGATTTCTTTTCTTTCATTCAAATCTGGGAGCTCAACATGAATCTGTCGGTCAAAGCGTCCGGCTCTGAGTAAGGCACGATCTAAAACATCTGCCCTGTTTGTAGCAGCCAAAATAATTACACCTGCATTACTTGCAAACCCATCCATTTCAGTTAGTAACTGATTCAGCGTATTTTCACGCTCATCATTTGCACCAAAATTAGGGTTTCTACCTCTTGCTCTTCCAACTGCGTCAATTTCATCTATAAATACAATACAGGGTGCTTTTTCTTTTGCCTGTTTAAATAGATCTCTGACCCTTGAGGCACCAACTCCAACAAACATTTCAACAAAATCTGAACCTGACATGCTAAAAAATGGCACATTCGCCTCACCTGCCACAGCTTTTGCCAATAAAGTTTTACCTGTACCTGGAGGGCCCACCAATAAAGCACCTTTGGGAATCTTTCCACCGAGGTCGGTATATTTTTTAGGATTTTTTAGGAAGTCAACAATTTCTTTGATTTCCACCTTGGCCTCCTGGAGGCCTGCAACATCTTTAAAATCGACTTTAACTGAAGTGGCATCTTTATCAAACACTTTTGCTTTTGACTTACCCACATTAAAAATGTTACCACCAACACCTCCGCCAGAGCCACCTCCCATTCTCCTGAAAATGAATAGCCAAACAGCCACAAGAATAACGAGGGGCAGAAGCCATCCTAGCATTTCACCAAAAATATCTTTCTTAGTTTCATAGGAGATGGGAATTCTCTGCTCATCAGAATAATTGAACTGCTGCTCAATATCACGAAGTTTGGTCTCGAATGTTTCAGTTGAACCTATATTGAAATAACATTGTGGCCCTGTACTTGTCCAGGAGTTAATTCCTTTTGATTTTAAATCATCGTATTTCCCAGAATTCCAGCTCTCCGGTGTAATATACACCTGAGCTGCATCTTTATTAATCACAACAACTTTCTCTACGTCTTGATCTTTCACCATCTTCTCAAACTTCAACCAATCAATTTTACTGGAATCTGATCCTGAAAAAATTATATTGATAAGTATGAATGAGACTGCTAATATTCCGTAAATCCAGTAGACATTAAATTTGGGTTTCCCTCCTTTATCATCATTCTTACCCTGTAATGGGTTTATATTGAATTTCTTTTTTTCTTCCATAATTCCAATTATACGATTTTACTCGCCCTCATTTATTAATTCTGATTTTGCATCAGCCCATAGGTCCTCAAGTCGATATAATTCTCTAAAAGATTCAAGAAAAACATGAACTATAACATCACCATAATCAAGGAGAATCCAGTTTGCATTCTGAAAGCCTTCCCTGTGTAATGGTTTCTCACCTGATTCCTTAAAAACGAATTCAGCAACCGACTCTCCAATGGCGGAGGTTTGTGTAGTTGACTCTCCGTGACAAATTATAAAGTAGGTACATATTGAGTTTTCAATTTTAGATAAATCCAGTGTCACTATTCTTTTTCCCTTTTTCTTAAGAATACCCTCAATTACTAACTTAACCAGTCCTTCAGTTTGTTCTATTTTTTTAGAAGTCATTTGTAAACTTTAATCATACAAAAATAGTGAAATTTAATCACTTAAATTCAGAATCTAATGCAACTTGATTCTGATTGAGCAAATAAGATACAATAAGAGTGCCATTTATAGTACCAGTTAATTAAATAATCCATAAGTTTGGTTTAAATCCCCATTCATGAAAACTAATATTATAGGTCACAAAATCATTTCACTTGATGAGATTAGTTCAACAAATGAATATGCCATTCGAGTAACCAAAGAACACATCATAGATGATGGCACAGTTGTTTGGGCTCAATACCAAGCTGATGGTAAGGGCTATGCAGGCAATACCTGGTTTAGCTCAAAAGGTAAAAACCTTACTTTTAGTATAATTCTTAAACCGGAATTCCTTAAACCTGTGGACCAGTTTTATATTTCAAAAATTGTAGCCCTAAGTGTAAAAGAATTTTTGGAACTCTATTTACAAAATGTGTCTATAAAATGGCCAAATGACATTTATTCTGATAGTGCCAAAATAGCAGGGATTTTAATTGAGAATACATTTATAGGACAAAAGTTCCAATACTCTATTACAGGAATTGGCATTAATGTTAATCAAATATCTTTTCCTGATAATATTCCTAACCCTTCTTCTATAGGCAAGATTACAGGACAAAGCTTTGAGCTGAACGAATGCTTGAACCTTTTTTGTGAAATAATGGACAGAAACTATATCACTTTGAAGGAAGGAAATTTCACTCTTACTGATTACAATTACATCAATAATTTATTTCAACTTGGAGAGATTAAAGAATATCTTACACCATCCGGAAGAATAATGGCAAAAATTACAGAAGTGAAAAAAACCGGAGAAATTGTATTAAGAAACATGGAAGGCAATGAAAACTTATATGGGTTCAAAGAAATCCAATATCTTTAATCTACATCTTCAAAGGAAAAATCTTCCATATACTTTACCATAAGCTCAAGAAAGTTATTTAGTGGTTTTGAGGCAACCATTTTCATCATGGGGTTTAATTCTGCTTTCATGGTTAGCTTAACCCTGGTATCTTCCTCGACAACTTCCTTTAGCTGAATCCACAAGTAAAATTCTACACTTGCCATGCCATTTCCTGTAATTTTAATTAAATCAAAGGGATCTTTCTCTACAATCTTAAGCCCAACTTCTCCTATTCCACTAACATTAAATGAACACGATTCAATATCTGATTTCCAGTTATCAACTTTGTCTCCAGGTATAAATTGCTTAAAATTATTGAAGTCAGAAAGAAAGTTAAACACCTTTTCCTTAGATGATTGAATCTTACCAACCCTACTTTCAAACGTTGTCATCCTATTTTATTTTTAAATTAAACATCCCAGGTTGATGGTTTTTTTCTCCAATTAGTTAAGGTATCGAGCTGCTCTTCAGAAACAACACCCTTATCTATTGCTAATTCTATCAAGGTGGAATAATCACTTAGCGTAGAGAGTTCACATTCTGTTTTCCAGAAGTTTTCTTCTGCCAAAGGAAACTGATAAGAAAATATAGCCACCATACCAAGAACTTTAGCTCCCTCCTCTCTTAAAGCGGAAACTGCATTTAAACTACTTTTTCCCGTTGAAATGAGGTCTTCAACAACTACAACCTTCTGGCCTTTCTTAAGAAAGCCTTCGACCTGATTCCCCATGCCATGTTCCTTGGGTTTTGAGCGGACATAAACAAAGGGTAAATCTAGTTGATCTGCAACTAAAGCACCAATAGCAATAGCTCCCGTAGCCACGCCTGCTATTACCTCAACATCAGGATACCTGCTTTTAATAGTATTTACAAATTCATTTTGGATAAAAGTTCTTACTTTAGGATAAGATAAAGTTTTTCGATTATCACAATAAATTGGGGACTTCCAGCCAGAAGCCCATGTAAATGGGTTTGCAGGACTTAATTTAATTGCCTTAATTTGTAAAAGTAAATCGGCTGTTTTAATTGCATTTTCTTTCATATTGTAAATGTATAAAGTATTTTTTCAAGATAGAGTAATATATCTTACCAAAGATTTTTCTACTCATTTTTTTAATAACTATGGCTTATTTTATAAGTTTTATGACTTGAATGAGCTATCGGATTTACTTAAGCTTTTTACAGTTATTACAAAGATTAAAAAACTTTATATATTTCATCATAATCTCGACCAACTTTTCACTGAATTTAAGCAGGTTTTTAGCTTTATTGATGCTGCAGGCGGATTGATTTATAATAGTGAGGGGAAAATATTGGTAATTAAGAGAAAAGGAAAATGGGATTTACCAAAAGGAAGGGTTGAGGAGGGAGAATCAACTGAAATTGCAGCTGCCAGAGAGGCCACTGAGGAGACCGGAATAAGCAGATTAAATGTAAAATCTCATATTATTGACACATACCATGTTTATCTTGAAGATATGACTCCCGTTCTTAAGAAAACGCACTGGTTTATGATGGAAGCCCTATCGGATGAACAACCCACTCCACAGCTTGATGAAGAAATAAGCGAGGCTGTATGGTACGATCAAGAAGACCTTCCCATGATACTTGGGAATACTTACCTCTCAATAATTGATGTTTTGAAAAAACAAAATTTACTCCCCTTTTAATCAGGATTCAGGATTTTCTTACTGAAGTAATTCTTGAAATTCTCTATTGCAGATGGTGCTGGTGAACTCAAAAACTCTCCTTCTCTGTTAAGAAGAAAATACGTGGGATACCCTCGAACATCGTATTCATAAAGTAACTCCAGATTATTTCCAATATGTAGAAATGGCCAGGAGTAATTTTTATTCTCTACCTGGCCCTTCATTTCCTGGAATGTTTCATCAACACAAATAGAAACCACTACTAAACTATCTTTGAATTCTACTGCCAGGTCACTGAGGATGGGAAATTGTATCTGGCAGGCATAGCTATTGAAAGAAACAAAGTTTAAATAAACATATTTACCCAAGAAGGTATCAAGGCCTGCCATTACCCCAACTTGATCATAGAGCTGGAATCCTGGAGCTTTCTTCCCAACATTCAATCGTGTAACCTTCCAAATAATATTATCAATTATATCCTGGTCCTTCTGAATTTTGGAAACTTGTTGGATACTATCCAAAATGGCAAGTAGATTATCTTTTGGGTAGTCATTATAAAAAAACTCATCATAGATTCCTTTCAAAATTAATAAATCAACCAGATTGTCATTTTGAAATAAACCTGATTTTATGACTGCCATATGAATTTTCTCATAACTTCGGTATCTGAAGATGTCTTCATTAATTTTGGCTCCCTCAGCTGTTTCACTGAAATAGTATAAAAACCTTGAAAATACCTGGTTGAACAATTCGCGGAAACCAGTATTTGTGTAATCTACTTCTGTAGCCGGGAACTTTGAGTAAAAATCTGATTGCTTTCCACCTGAATACTTGATAAAATCCAAAAGAGCCATTTTATAGGTAATATAATTCTGAAAGTACATTTCATCATATCCTGAAAAAAGGCTATCAATTAAAAACCTGAATTGATCAGTTTCTTTGCTTTTTCGTATGTACTTATGGACGGCATATTCATTCATAAAGGGATTAAAAACCTGGTCAAATCTTTGAATTAGTATATTCAAATCTTTTTTTCCCACATTTGAAACACCCAGATGAATTTTTTGAGGCTGGAAATAAGGATTTAGCCTATCATCGACAGTTTTAGAATTTCTGGGAGGGAGAACCAGCTCATAATTCTTTCCCGGTTCTGAATACACATACCCATCATATTTCCCAAGATCAATATGAATCAGAACAATAGAATTAATCTCAAATTCCATTTGAAATTCACCTGAATTATCAACTATGCATGTCCCTAAACTCTCGGGCCGCTTTGTTATAATGTCAGGAAAGGAATAAAATTGTAAAGTTTCTCCTTTGTATGTAGGAGCCTTACCCCTAAGAATGGTGTTTGAATAACTGGTTGCAATCGAAGAAATAAAAAGAAAGAAAAATAACTTATACCTGAAATTATTTCTCATCCTGAATTAAATATTTTGTGATCTCCTCTTTTACTTTATCATTTCCAGCAAGGAATTTTCTTGCATCACCACCATGTCGTAATATATCTCTAACAATGGAGGAATTTACTGGAGTATATTCAGGTGTAGTAAGAAAGAACACTGATTCAATCTCTGTTTCCATAGTTTTGTTTACTTGAGCTATTGCCCTTTCATACTCAAAGTCTGAAGCAGTCCGAAGGCCTCTTAAAATAAATTTCGCACCAACTGACTTACAAAAATCTACTGTAAGTCCATTATAACTGGCAACTTCAACTCCTGGTGTTTCTTTAAACACTTCTGTAATCCATGATAAACGAATCTCAAGAGGAAAATATTCCTTTTTGTTTGTATTTGTCCCAATGGCAATGATTATCACATCAAAAAGACTAAGAGCTCTCCTGACAATAGTTTCATGACCAATATGGAAAGGGTCAAATGAACCCGGGAAAATTGCTACCTTTTGCATACAATTAGATATTAGTTATCAAAAGTTTTTCCTAGCTCACTTCCATTCGCTTTTTAGATTCTCGACTCCTCCCATAAGATATGGAGATAAGCTATCATATCAATAGATATAAACAAAAATAAGATTTTTTGAATGGAAAGTATTTTTTTCCCAATAAAATCCATACAGATATATTAAGTGCTTAATAATCTTTAGAACTATTGAAATCAGAAATCAAATTATAAAAAGGAACTTAAAAATCTGTAATAAATTACTTTTTTGCCACCACTGCTGAAACAATTTGTTTAGGATTTTTAACCTTCTCCTTTAGCAAAGCAATTTGTAAGGCATCCATTATTTCGTCAACAAAGTGGAACTTCAGACCTTTTATATAAATTTCTTTTATTTCTTCAATGTCTTTTCTATTCTCACTGGATAAAATGATTTCCTTAATATTGGCTCTTTTGGCAGCCAGTATCTTCTCCTTAATTCCACCTACTGGCAATATCTTGCCTCTAAGGGTTATCTCACCAGTCATAGCAAGGAGCTTTCGGATTTTACGTTGAGTAAATGCAGAAGCAATAGAGTTAATCATAGCAATACCTGCAGAAGGTCCATCTTTTGGAATTGCCCCCTCAGGAACATGAATATGGATATTCCATTCATCAAATACCTCAGGTTTAATATTTAATAATTCCGAATGTGCTTTTAAATATTCAAGAGCTATAACAGCAGATTCCTTCATCACATCACCCAGATTACCAGTAAGTGTTAATCTACCCTTGCCTGCTGAAAGGCTGGTTTCAACCATCAATATTTGACCACCTACTGGAGTCCATGCCAGTCCTGTTACAACACCGGCAAACTCATTTCCTGCATACACATCTTTGAGATAATCTGGGGCTTTCAGTATGTCTCGAATGCTTTCTGGAGTAAGTTTTCTGTCATAACCTGTCCCAAAGGCTATCTTTTTGGCTACTGAACGAATCACCTTAGCAATTTTTTTATCAAGTTCTCTTACCCCTGATTCTCTAGTATAATCTTCAATAATTCGTTCGATTACTTTTTTACTAAATGCCAGGTCTCTTTTTTTAAGTCCATGAAATTCCAATTGTTTTGGGATCAAATGCCTCCTGGCAATTTCAATTTTCTCCTCAACAATATACCCACTTACATCTATCATCTCCATTCTATCCCTTAATGCAGGACTAATGGTGTTAACTGTATTAGCCGTAGCAATAAATAACACCTTTGAAAGATCGTATTCTATCTCAAGATAATTATCGTGGAAGGCACTGTTCTGCTCTGGATCCAACACTTCCAACAGGGCGGAGGAAGGATCACCTCTGAAATCATTGCCTACTTTGTCGATTTCATCCAAAATAAAAACAGGGTTTGAGAATTTTGCTTTTTTAATATTTTGAATTATTCTACCAGGCATAGCACCGATATAGGTTTTCCTATGCCCTCTCACTTCTGCCTCATCATGCATCCCCCCCAAAGAAACTCTTACATACGACCTATCCAGAGCTGTTGCAACTGATTTACCTAGTGAAGTTTTCCCAACCCCTGGAGGTCCATACAAGCATAAAATTGGAGACTTCATATCACCTTTAAGCTTCAAGACAGCAAGGTGTTCAAGAATCCTATCCTTTACCTTTTCAAGCCCATAATGATCTTTATCCAATATTTTCTCGGCCCGTTTTAAGTCAAAATTATCTTTTGAATATTCATTCCAAGGCAAATCCAATAAAACCTGAAGATAATTCATCTGCACAGAGTATTCAGCAACCGCAGGATTCATCCTTTGCAATTTATCCAACTCCTTTTCAAATAACGACTTAACCTGTTCAGTCCATATCTTCTCATCAGCTTTTTGTTTTAACTCTTCTATCTCCTGATCCATCGGATTTCCACCCAACTCGTCCTGAATTGTTTTTATTTGCTGATGAAGCATATATTCCCTTTGTTGGCTATCAAGTTCCAATTTAACTTTTGTCTGGATATCTTGTTTCAACTCCAACATTTGGACCTCTTTCGAGAGCAGTTCAAGCAAACGGTTACTTCTCACTTTCAAATCAGATATTTCAAGAAGTTTTTGCTTTTCAAGAATCTCCACATTTGAGTTCGCACAAATAAAATTTATTAAAAACTCAGGATTTTCAATATTCTTTACGGCAAAAGATGCTTCCTGAGGAATATTCGATGAAAGCTTGATTATTTTTAAGGAAATATCTTTAAGAGCGTGTATCAAGGCGACAAACTCCTGATCTTTTTTTCCAGGTTTGGTATCTTCAAGAGGCCTTACCTTTGCTTTAAAATAGGGATCAGTGTGAGTGATTTCTTCCAGTTCAAATCTGCGTTTCCCCTGAATAATTACAGAGGTACTACCATCAGGCATTTCCAGAATTTTAATAATCTGGGCCACTGTACCAACATTATTCAAATCTTTTCTTTCAGGCTCATCTATTTCAGGATCTATCTGGGACAGAGCACCCAACAATTTATCTTTCGAATATACCTCCTTCACCAGGGTTAATGATTTATTCCGTCCTACTGAAATTGGGATAACAACACCAGGAAAAAGAACTGTATTTTTTAAAGGTAATACAGGAAGATTATCCGGAATCTCAATATTTTTTATACTATCTTCATCTTCATCAGCAATCAGGGGAATAAATTCTCCATCTTCCTCCATTGATGCTGCAATTAAAAATTCACCAAGCATTGACTTATTCTTTCCTTTCATTTAGTTTTCCTAAGCAATCTATATTTTATTCCGAACATTCGCGTTCGGTTAACGAAAATATATTTATAAAAGCAGGTAATAGAACATGTCACCTAGTCAGTCAAAGTGACATAAAAAAATATTTACCAGCTGGGATTGTATTATGGCAATGAGTGTGCCAAAAGGTTTAAATCACGACTATATTGTTAATTAAACTAAGCTATTTCAATCCAAATGTCTATTGTATAAAATAAAAAAAGCCCCATAGAGGGGCTAAATACAAGTAATCTCCTATATTTCTATTTCTTCTTGTCAATATGAGTTTTATATCTGTTCATGAACTTATCTACTCGTCCTGCGGAGTCAACTAATTTCATTTTACCAGTATAAAATGGATGAGAAGTATTTGAAATTTCAAGCTTAATCAGAGGATATTCTATCCCATCATCCATTTTAATTTTCTCTCTTGATTGTGCTGTTGATCTGGTAATAAAAGTATGGCCATTTGACATATCTTTAAATACCACCATGCGAAAGTCTTTTGGATGAATTTCCTTTTTCATATCGTTATTTATTAATAATGGGCTGCAAAATTAAGTATTGTTGAGAATATTCCAAAAATTAATGAGCTATTTTTTTATTTAATTAATTCTACCTTTGAAATACCATGCTCTTCGATATAGCGAACGAACTCAATTTTCGGATCAAAAATATATCTATATGTAATATGTTTTTTTGCCAATTTCGCGCCAATGGCATTGTATATTGAGATCATTTTGGGATTAAAATCACCAACCCAGGATAATTCCAGCTCTTTATAGTATGGTTTCTTTTTAAACACTTCATAAAGCTTTTTAAATATTGCAGATTCAATACCAATATTCTGGTATTCAGGACTTACTCCGGCAATCAGTGCTCTCATCCGTGTCATTGTTTTGCGTTGCTTGTAGTATAAGAACTTTACAACACTCACAAAATCGAGTTTTCCATTCAAATGTTTTAGAATTTGATTTAGATCAGGAAAGATGATGTAAAATGCAATTGGTTTATCATTGTGATAGGCAAACCATATTAATTCCTCGTCTAAAATATTCTTTGCTTCCAGGAAAGTTTCTTTTATCCTTTCGGGATCCATGGGAGTAAAGTCTTTCTTGAATGCTGCCCAGGCTGAATTATAAACCTCCACTAAATCACCTACGTATTTATCAACCTCACTAAAACGTGCATGCTCAAATGTATAACCTGGTCTTTGTGCAACCCTGGCAGCTATCCTCATAAATCTTTCTGGAAATTCATGCACAGAAGCCACATCTTTGTGGTAGCTATATTGCTCAAAATAATTTTTAAAACCATAGGATTCAAAATAATCCTTGTAATATTTCTTATTATAAGGCATACCGTATCCCTGTTGGACAAAGCCTTCTACCAAAAGCCCCCAGTGACTTTCATTTTCTCCAAAATTAATAGGAGCATCTACTGCTTCCATTCCTTTATCCTTCAACCATCCCACTGCAGTATCAAACAATAAATAAGCAGCGTCTCTATCCTCTATACATTCAAAAAAACCTATCCCACCTGTAGGTTGGCTATTTGCCATAGCTTTTTTGGTATTATAGAAAGCAGCTATTCTACCTAATAATTGGCCATCCTCTGATTTTAAAATCCAGCGAATTGCTTCACCGCCTTCGAAGGAGCTATTTTTTGCTGGATCAAAAATAGCCTCTACTTCCCGATCCAGAGGACACACCCATGGTTCATCTTTAGTGTATAACCTCTTTGGTACAAGTAAAAATTCTTTTCGGGTTTTCTTATCCCCTACTTCTGTTAAATACATAGGTATAACTTTTAAAACCTGAACCAATCTTCTACCTGTTTAAGCCTGGATCCATCTTCTGATTTATGATAGTATTCGTTGGTATGTTTATCGTAATAATAATCCTTTTTCCAATCACTTGATTTTTGAATAATTTCCTTCAATGCTCCAATAAAGTATTCCACCTCCCAATTTGTGGTAACAGGGTGAAGACTCCACCTTACCCAACCAGGTTTCTCAGAAAGATCTCCTTTATTAATTTTTTCGGCAATGGCCATAGATTGCTCTTTTCCCACTCCAAGTAAAAAATGCCCATATGTTCCAGCACATACACATCCACCCCTTACCTGGATACCAAATCTATCACTCAAGAGCTTTACGATTAGATTGTAATGAATTTCTTCATGATAAAAGGAAATTACCCCCAGGCGATTCATTGAATGCCCAGCTAATATTTTAATTTCCGGTATTGAATGCAGGCCACTCATCGCCATATCAATTAATTCATCTTCCCTCTGCTTCATCTTAACCACACCCATTTGATTTTTCAGCTCAATTACGAGTGCGACCCTTATTGCCTGAAGAAAACCCGGAGTTCCTCCATCCTCACGCAACTCAATATCATCGGTATACTTATAATCACCCCAGCGATTTGTCCAATCAACAGTACCTCCTCCCGGGTGATCAGGTGACTCATTATTATAAAGAGAGGAATCAAATACAACCACACCTGAAGAACCAGGTCCACCTAAAAACTTATGTGGTGAAAAATAAATCGCATCCAGCCTCTCCATAGGATCATCAGGGTGCATATTCATATCTACATAAGGTGCTGAAGCAGCATAGTCGATGAAGCAAAGGCCCCCATGTTTATGCATTAGCCTGGCCATGTCATGTACAGGTGTTGTAACTCCTGTTACATTTGAAGCTGCTGTAAAAGCCCCAATTTTAATTTTCCTATCCTTATACTCTTCCAGTTTACTTTCCAGTTCATGAAGGTCTACTAGTAAATCTTCACCGGGTTGAAGAATTACTACATCGGCAATTGTCTCATACCAGGATGTATGATTAGAATGATGCTCCATGTGAGTCACAAAAACAACGGGTCTGTCCTGCTCTTTTAAGCAATTGTCGTCAAATAAATTGGCATTTACTTTTAATCCAATAATTCGTTGGAGTTTATTTACAACTCCTGTCATCCCATAACCACCAAATAGAAGCACGTCATCTGGCCCTGCATTAACATGTTTTTTAATTATACCTCTTGCGTGATGATAAGCCCAGGTCATCCTTGTGCCAGTTTCACTTGTTTCAGTATGTGTATTTGCAACAAATGGTCCAAAAGAATCCGATATCTTCTCCTCAATAGGACCATATAGCCTTCCACCAGCTATCCAATCGTTGTAAATGATTTTTTTGGTTCCATAGGGGCTTACATACTCCTGATCAATACCAATAATATTTCTTCTAAACTTTTCAAAATACTTTTCCAGTGATTCCATGTCTTCAAATAAAAAATGATATTACAAGAAAGTTTTTCTACTTCTGATTAATTACGACTTGCAATTTTTGAAAGCAATCGTAAAATTTCGAGATATAACCATACCAGGGTAACCATTAAACCGAAAGCACCATACCACTCCATATACTTTGGAATATTTGCTTTAGATCCTCTATCTATAAAATCGAAATCAAGAACCAGATTTAAGGCTGCAATAACAACAACAAATAAACTAATTCCAATAGACATCAAACTGCTACCATATAAAAAACCGAGGCGAACCCCAAATAAGCTAAAAATAAAACTAACCACATAAACCAATGCAATTCCTCCAGTTGCTGCAATAACACCCATTTGGAATTTTTGAGTGACCTTAATAATATTGGATCTATAAAGGAATAACATCATGAAAAATACTCCAAAAGTTAGTGCAACAGCTCTGAGCACTATCCCCTGGCCAGCAAATTTTGCTTCAACTATTGAAGAAAGTCCTCCTAGGAACAAGCCTTCAAGGACAGCATAAACCGGAACAGTATAGGGAGACCATTCTCTTTTAAATATAGTAACTAAACCGAGTATAAAGCCAGCTATTCCACCTCCAAGTAAGTAAGGATAAATCAAAGAAACTCCTTCGGCGGGGTCAATTACACTATTAAACTTTGACCATGTAAAGAAAGCACCTAGAATTAATAAAAGAAAACCCAGAAGGGACTTATTAATAGTACCATTTAAGGTCATTACTTCTGCTCCTGAGGCAACATTGAAATTTTCAAAAGCCTGAGTCCGGAATGCGGGATTTGAAGATTGTTGAGCTATCATTTGAGAAAATAATAATTCGATTTTAAAATTCTCACAAAGGTAATTCTCTTTTTTAACATTTACTATATATGATTTCCCGAATAGAAATTTAATGAATGTCTATAACCCTGTGATCAATTAACACAAACATTACTATTATAATCACCGAATAGACCAAAAACGTTTTTACCGGGATATATAAATTAGGCCGGATCTTTAGTTTATAATAATTATATCCTATCAGGAATCCCTTTTCTACCATATAAACTATCACTGTGGCCAGAGCAACACCAACGGTACCATAATACTGAACCAAATAAATACTTAAAAGAACATTTAATATAATTTCAATTACTGATGCAGTTAGAAGTATTTTTGTTTTCTTCAGGCCAATAAGAAGTGTTTGAGGAAATACCAATCGAGGAATAATGAGAAGAAGATATACCATAAACACATCGGCACTTCTAATAAACTGCTCATTAAAAATCAATGGGTAAAACCATCGAGAGAACATCATGACTACAATAGAGATTGGAAATAGAAAGTTCATTAATCGTCTGGATTGATGACGGATAGTGTCCATCGATCTCTTAAGATTCCCTTTTTTACCCACCTCTGAAATCATTGCATTTGACAAGCCATTTGCTAAAATTATAACCAGAGGAAATTCTTTCGCTCCATACCTGAAAATTGCAAACCGTTCAACATCCAAAGCCCTAGTGATTACAATTCCATCGATGTATTGTGCTGAACCACTTAAGAGTGCACTAAGAATTAATGGAGCGGCCAAAGTCATATGCTCTTTAATGAAGGCTGGAGAATATTTAAATTCAGCATATTTGAACAAAAGGATGATCACCCAAACAAATCGAACTGCTGAAATTGCCACTAAGCCATATAAGGCCCAAATCATATCATAGCCAAAAAGAATTGGTAGAACTACTATTACTAATTGTATAGAGTAAGTTATAAATCCATAAGCCAATATAGACATGGGTTTATTTCTGGCAAGATAAATATACTCAATTAACACAGGTGGATTGCTCAGGAATATATAGGCCAGTAATAAGTTTATATATGGGGTGTTGCCTCCTACATTATAGACAAAGAAGTTATTTCGAAGGATCAATCCAATTATTAAAACAAGGAAGCTAAAAAATGTAAGTATAATAAAAGCATTGTATATCTCTGGCATTTTCTCATCGGGTTTTTCTTCTCCCTTATTAAAAGATTTGTTATTATGAATTAGAGAAAGAAATGATTGAATGATCCCGGTCACCCAGAAGAAACTTACAAAACCAGCTATAAAAAGAAATACTTCAAAAAGTCCAATGTCGGCAGCAGATAATTGGCTTTTTGTAAAAAGAATACTAATAATCAGAAAGGTGGTAAATCGCATCAACTGATAAAGTTGAAGACTTCCAACATTAGTAAATATTTTTTTAAGGTTCAAATGATTTATTTCTTTCCCAGAAGATTTTCCAAGCAGTTATTAATACTAAACGATCAAAGATAATTATTCTTGTGTTTTAGTCTTAGATTAAAAAAAAATCTTTTGGCAATCTATAAAAATATACATTATCTTTGCACACCCAGAAAGTAATTGCTAATTGCAGAAATAAGCATGGCAATAGTCAGGGAAATATGGTGGATGTAGCTCAGTCCCGATATGGTCGAAATCAAAGATTTCGAAACCAAATCGAGGATCCACGAAATCTAAGCCAATGGAATTGGCAAGATTTTCGGGATTGGTTAGCTAACCATAGGTAGGTAAAGAGTTCTATGTACCTAGTTTGGGCATTGAATTTTGACAAAAGTATATGGTGGATGTAGCTCAGTTGGTTAGAGCACTGGATTGTGGTTCCAGGGGTCGCCGGTTCAAATCCGGTCTTCCACCCAACCAATCTGCAGGAAGAAGTTTCTGCAGATTTTTTTATGAATCCCTATTTCATTTACATATTATACTCTGAGGGTTCTGATCGATACTACATTGGTCAGACCAATAACTTAGAAAAGAGGTTACAAAAACATAACCTGGGACTAGTAGATTCTACTAAGTTTTATACGCCCTGGAAGATTCATTTTAGCTTTGAAGTTCCTACTCGGAAAGATTCCATAAAAGTTGAAAAGTACCTCAAAAATCTAAAGTCTCGAAAGAGGCTTGAGAAATGGATTCGTAATAAAGAAAAACATTGAATTAATTCACCGGTCCCGATACCAGCAAAGCTGGATCGAGGATTCTCGTTCTGCCATAGGCAGTGACGGGATTCAATATCCGGTCTTCCACCCCACAAATCTGCGGGAAGAAGTTTCTGCAGATTTTTTTTTTGCCCCCATTATTATTTATTTCATGGTAAAATAATTGGTATTAAAATGACCTCAGAAATAAATAAATAAATAGCTCACTTGGCCTCCGGAACTAATACTTTTAAACCTTTGGCTACAATTTTATATTTAATCTTCGATGGCAAGAAAACTGGGTCACCATCAATATGGGCCCAACCTGGACCGTTTCTTTGTATTGTCACTTCAGTAACTCTTGCAGAATTATAAAGTTTAGATGATGTAATTCTTTTGGTCAAAACCTCCAAGCCTAATATGGGAGCATAATATACCGGAAATGGACGGATAATGCACAAGTCCAAAAAGCCATCATCAATTTTTGCTGCAGGAGAAATAAAAGCATTATTTCCAAACTGGGATGCATTTGCCATGGTAATTAAAAATGCCCTGACAGTAAATTGTTTATCTTCAAAACTGATCTGATACTTTTCTTTCTTATACCCAGGAAATTCTGCCAATATCACCTTTAGATAAGTTAGAAACCCTCTTTTTCGCTTTTTTGAGAAAATATGTGAAACATGTGCATCAAATCCAACCCCTGACGTACAAAAGAAAGGATGATCATTTACCACTCCGTAATCTATAGCAGCTATCTTACAGGACCTAATAATTGAGACTGAACGTGAAAAATTTCTTGAAATATGAAGGTGCCGGGCCAATCCATTTCCAGAGCCATTGGGGATGATAGCAAGAACCGCCTCTTTTCCAAGCAGACTCTTGGCCACCGAATTTACAGTTCCATCACCGCCAATCACAACAAAAAGCTTAGATCCTGTTTTAAGCTCTGATTCAATAAACTCATATGGTGAGTTACTTTTTCTGATAAAGTGCAACTTTGAATTTAATTTCCATTCATCCAACTTCCTTTTTAGTAGTGCATATTTACGCTTAGAAAATCCACTCCCGGAATAAGGATTTATAATTATGGATATATGCTTATCAGAACTCAAGATACTCCTTTAAAGAAAAATAAACTATGCCTCTTACTGTCAAAGTTACTCTAAAAATGAATGCCTGGAAATATAAATTTAAGTGGAAAGAATAATTTATTTGGTAGAAATATTCTAAAATAGACATAGTTACTTACGTGACGTCTCAAAGGAATTATACACTATACTTAAGAATTATGCGTTTATTTTGATATATTCATTCCCTTAAATCGGACTGAGGAATTTACTTGTATCGAATTTGGTATACTCGCTTGAAAAATAAATACTTATATATCTTCATTTTTACTCTAATACCCAATCTTGTGTTTGGCCAGATTGGAGGTAGGTCTACTTATGCTTTTCTAAACCTGACTAATTCTGCCAGAGTTGCCGCCCTTGGCGGGAAAATCGTCTCACTTCCTGATAATGACCTGGACCTGCCATTTCACAATACTTGATTATTAAATTCCAAAATGGACAATAACCTGGTATTGAATTATGTAAATTATTTTTCAGATATTAATTTCGGTTATGTATCTTATTCAAGAACATATGATAAGGTTGGGAGTTTTGCTGCAGGAATTCATTACATTAATTACGGTAAATTTACCGCAGCTGATCCTACCGGAACAATCACAGGAAATTTTAATGCATCAGAATATTCATTCAACCTCATTTATTCACGAATCCTTCCATTTGCTGATAGCACATTTCGTGCAGGTATTAATTTGAAACCTATCATTTCGAATTTTGAAAATTACACTTCATTTGGCTTGGCTACTGACATAGGGATAAATTATATAAGCAAACAGGGTTATTTTTCTGCGGGTCTTGTTTTCAAAAATATCGGATTTCAGATAAAGCCTTATTATAAAGGCCATTCTGAACCCTTGCCATTTGAAATCCAGCTGGGGGTATCACAAAAACTAAAACATGCCCCATTCAGGTTTATAGTCGTTGCCCAACACCTTGAGACTTTTAAAATGGTATCTGATGAAGAAATAAATAATGGAACAGACAACTCGTATAACTCAAATGAATCAGAAAATAGTTTTAAGGATTTTGGAGACAACCTTTTAAGGCATTTTATATTTGGTGTTGAAATCAATCCTATAAAACCGATTATACTTAGACTTGGTTATAATTACCAGAGGAACAGGGAATTACAACTCTCGTCAAAACCAGGAATGGTAGGTTTCACCTGGGGGTTTGGCGTTTATCTTTCAAAATTTCAAATATCATATGGTCATGCAAGGTATCACCTGGCCGGTGCATCCAATCACATTTCCTTGGCGCTAAATCTGAATGAATTTAACAAGAATGGTCTTTAACTATATTTCCAGTTGAACTCTATATTTGGAAACACCGAGACAATTTCCCAATTTTGACACCTTATGAAAAGCAAGAACAAAGACTTGATTATTGCTATTGATGGCTATTCAGCATGTGGTAAAAGCACCTTTGCAAAAGCAATAGCCAAAGAGCTTCGCTACACCTATATTGACAGTGGTGCCATGTACCGTGCTGTAACACTGTATTGTCTTAATAATGAAATTATTCAGGCAAATCTGGTAGATTTAAAGGAGCTTAAAAGTAAGCTTCCGAATATCAACATTGAGTTCAAATTTAATCATAAATTAAACAGGTATGACACTTACCTGAATAATGAAAATGTTGAGGAAGAAATCCGCTCAGTAAATGTATCAGATAATGTAAGCCCTGTAAGTAAGATTAAAGAAGTCAGGGCAAAGTTTGTTGAAATCCAAAGAAACCTGAGTACTAATAAAAGAGTTGTAATGGATGGTAGAGATATCGGATCGGTAGTATTTCCAAATGCAGATATAAAAATATTCTTAACTGCATCTGTCGCGGTTCGTGCCCGGAGGAGATACGATGAGATGATCTCAAAAGGTCTTGATGTTTCTTTTCAGGATGTTGAAAAAAATATAACTGAAAGAGATTACATCGATGAAAACCGAGATATAAGCCCTCTTACAAAGGCGCTTGATGCAATAATTCTTGATAACAGCAACATGAACGTAGATGAGCAAATGGAATGGTTCAAAGAAATTTATAACAAAGTTCAAGGAGAATGAAGGTAGAGATTGATCCAAAGGCAGGGTTTTGTTTTGGAGTAAAAAAAACCATTGAACGTGCCGAACAAGAACTGGAAGCAGGGCAAAGTATTTATTGCCTGGGAGAAATGGTTCACAACGATGAAGAAATCCGTAGACTGGAGTCTAAAGGACTGATAACCATTAATTTCGAACATTTTAAAACTTTACAAAATGTAAAGGTCCTAATCAGGGCTCACGGTGAACCTCCCGAAACATACAAAATTGCTAAAGAAAATAATATCCAACTCATTGATACTACCTGTCCAATCGTATCAAGACTCCAAAACAGAATCAGGACCTGCAATGATGAGATTGTTGAGGAAAATGGTCAAATTATAATTTTTGGTAAGGAAGGGCATGCTGAGGTAGTAGGTCTTGTAGGCCAAACTAAGGGTGAAGGGATTGTAGTAAACCAGATTGAAGATCTGGATCAAATTGATTTTAGCAGACCTGTATACCTGTATTCACAAACCACAAAGAGCAAGAAAGAATTTAGTAAGATTAAAAAAGAAATAGAAAAAAGAAAACAGGAACAATCTTCGAACAAAAAATCTAAGTTTAAATCTTACCAGACCATATGCGGGCAAGTTTCAAACCGGGAACCCAACTTGATAGAATTTGCAAAAAAACACGATGTTATACTATTTGTTAGTGGAAAGAAAAGCTCAAATGGTAAAATGTTGTTCGAAATCTGTAAGAATGTAAATCCTAATTCGTATTTCATTTCCAGTCCGGAAGAAGTCAATAATGATATGGTGGAGCAATTTAGTACGGTAGGTATATCGGGTGCAACCTCAACTCCAACATGGCTCCTTAAAGCTGTCTCTACCAGAGTATCTTCTTTTGATAATTAATTACAATTTCATTTAGCATTTTACTACTAAGTATCCTGTATTTTTTATTAAATTTCGATCGTTAAAAATTAACACATCAAATATGAGTAAATTTAAAAGAATTGGTGTCCTCACTTCAGGAGGAGACGCACCAGGAATGAATGCAGCCATCAGAGCGGTTACCCGAACAGCCATTTACAAAGGTCTGGAAGTTATTGGTATAAGGCATGGTTACAAAGGGATGATTGAAAGTTATGGAAAACCTTTAAAAGTTCATACTGTTAGCGATATAATTCAGCGTGGGGGAACTATCCTTAAAACAGCTCGTTGTGATGAATTCAAAACAAAACAAGGCCGAAAGACGGCATATGAGAACTTGAAGAGGAGAAAAATAGATGGGGTAGTGGTGATAGGCGGAGATGGAACATTTACCGGGGCACGGGTATTCAATGAAGAATACGATATTCCGTTTATTGGAATCCCTGGGACTATTGATAATGATATTTATGGAACCCAATATACGATAGGATACGACACTGCTTTAAATACTGTAATGGAAGCAGTAGATAAAATTCGTGATACCGCTAGCGCTCACAATCGTTTATTTTTTATTGAAGTAATGGGGGCAGCAGCTGGTTTTATAGCTTTAAACAGTGGGATTGCCGGTGGTGCAGAGGCCATCCTGATTCCTGAAGTAAAAAATCAGGTTTCAACCCTGAAAAGTTTTCTCGAGGATGGATTCCGAAGGAAAAAGTCTAGTAATATAATCATTGTTGCTGAGGGCGAAGATGAAGGTGGAGCCTATGAAATTGCCAAAAAGGTTAAGCATGATTTTAAAGATTACTCTGTAAGGGTTTCTGTGCTTGGCCATATTCAGCGGGGAGGATCACCCAGTGCATTTGACAGGGTCGCTGCCAGCCGCCTGGGATATGCAGCTGTTGAAGCCTTGCTCGACGATCAAAAAAGTGCAATGGTGGGGCTTCAAAATAATAAAATAGTTCTGGTTCCATTTAGGAAAGCTGTTAAATTGCACAAAGATGTAAACCGTGAGCTTCTTGAAATATCAGATATACTCTCTATTTAGCAACTCTTTTTTTTAGCCTGAGAATCACCTTTGTGGGTTTAGATGTATACCCCCACCCAACTGGCATAGTATGAGTGAGAACGACCGGTTTGCTGATGTAATATTACCGCTGCCAATACAGGGTACTTTTACCTATAAAATACCACAGCAATTCATTCCAATTGCAAAACCAGGCATGCGAGCCATAGTACAATTCGGAACAAAAAAGATCTACACCTCAATAATTCTATCTGTTCATTCAAGTAGTCCAATAGAATATATTCCTAAGGAAATAATTAGTTTACCGGATGATCATCCCATTGTATTCCCTGTTCAGCTGACATTTTGGGAATGGCTTTCCAGCTATTACTTATGTACCATTGGTGAAGTATATAAAGCTGCTTTACCAACCGGACTAAAACCTGAAAGTGAAACCCAATTTACACTTTCTGAAGCAATTCCAGAAATAAATAATTTTAATCATAAGGAGGAGCTGATATATTTATTCCTCAAAAATGAAACATCGGCCAATGCTCGCGAAATTTCTAGAGCGACAGGAATTAATAATCCGCTTACACCTATCCACAGTCTTATGAAAAGAGGTTTTGTGGAAGTGGATGAAAAACTTTCGGGGATTTACAAACCTAAAATGGTTTCATTTATTAGCCTTGGTACTTTGTACCAGGAAAAATATCAACTTATTGAAATTCTTGAAAAATTAAAAAGGGCCCCAAAGCAATTAAAAACCCTGGAGAGTTTTCTCTTTCTTACTGAGGGAACAAGTTTAGTTAAAAAGTCAAGTCTTTTAAATGATCAGCATGTAAGCCTGGCAGCCCTTAACTCCCTGATTAAAAAAGTGATTCTAATTCAATCGTACCAACAGGTTGAAAGGATTTCAACTGATAACATAGAAGTTAAGGAACTTAAAAAACTGTCATCTAATCAAAATGAAGCCTTAAAAAATGTAAATACTTTATTTGAAAATCACAATACTGTGCTAATTCACGGTGTTACATCCAGTGGGAAAACTGAAATCTATGCTCACCTAATAAAAGAACAGCTAAAAAACAATAAACAAGTTCTATATCTTCTCCCTGAAATAGCTATAACCTCACAAATCATTGAACGACTCCGCAGCTATTTTGGGAATAAAATTGGCGTGTATCATTCAAAATACAGCGATTCTGAGCGTGTTGAAGTATGGAATAACCTCATTGAAGGTTTATCTGATAAATCATACCAGATTATTCTGGGGGTGCGGTCCTCAATATTCCTTCCCTTTAGTAATCTTGGATTGGTAATTATTGATGAAGAACAAGAAAATACCTATAAGCAGCAGGATCCAGCTCCCAGATACCATGCCCGGGACTCTGCAATTTACCTCGCCAGTTTACATGCAGCAAAAACAATTATAGGAACAGCCACTCCTTCAATTGAATCATATTATAATACAACATTTGGAAAGTATGGATTGGTGGAACTCAATGAACGACATGGAGGTATAAAACTCCCTGAAATTAGCCTGGTAGATTCAAGAAAAGCCTGGAAAAAAAGAGAAATGGTTTCGCATTTTACACCTCAGTTATTTGAGGCTATTTTTGAAACGCTTAATGAGGGAGAGCAAGTCATTTTATTTCAAAACAGGAGAGGTTTTTCTCCTTACATACAATGTGATAAGTGTTCATGGGTTCCACGGTGTAAAAATTGTGATGTAAACCTGACCTATCATAAATATTCTCTTTCATTAGTCTGTCATTATTGTGGATACACCACTGGCCTCCCCGGCAATTGTCTTGACTGCAACTCTGTTGATGTTAAAGTAAAAGGATTTGGAACTGAAAAAATTGAGGAGGAAACTAAACTGGTTTTCCCGGAGGCAAAAATAGGCCGGATGGATCTGGATACAACCAGGAAAAAAAGATCTTACCAGAAAATTATCTCTGATTTTGAATCCGGAAAGATTGATATTCTCATTGGAACCCAAATGATCTCAAAAGGCCTTGACTTTAGCAATGTCAGATTGGTTGGAGTGCTAAATGCAGATAATCTGTTATTCTTCCCGGATTTTAGAGCCTATGAAAAAGCATATCAATTGCTTGCCCAGGTAAGTGGAAGAGCTGGTAGAAAAAGAAAGCAAGGAAAAGTAATTATACAAACCTCTGACCTTGAACACCCTGTTCTGCAATGGGTGGTTCAGGGAGATTATATGAAGATGTATAATTCCCAGGTGGATGAAAGAAAAATGTTCAAATATCCACCCTATTACAGACTCATAAAAATAACGTTAAAGCATAAAAATCTTGAAAAGTTGAATGAGGCAGGAAATATAATTGCGAAAACTCTTAAAAATATATTTGGGAACAGGGTGTTGGGACCAGAATTTCCACAAATTGGAAAAATTCAGCTCTATTATCTTAAAACATTGTTGATTAAATTTGAACGAGGTTCAAAATATTCAACCCTAAAAAACACTTTATTCGAAACACTCCAAAACTTTGAAAAGTCAAAAAAATCTCCACAATTGAAAATTGTTACAGATGTGGATCCCTATTAAATATTTCTTAGCCTGCAATTATAGAATTTGTTAAGCTATAGATCCATCTTTTATAGTTAATTTTATCGATTAAATTACCTACTTATGAAAATAGAAGTTTCAAACGGAGAGATACTTGATAAGTTAAGCATAATTGAAATAAAACTAAACCGTATTAAAGACGAGAAGAAACTTGAAAACATCAGGAGAGAGTATGATATCCTTGACCATGCGGCTTCAAGCATTCTTCCTAAATCAGATCCATTATACAAGAAATTGTTTGAAATAAATTCTAGTTTATGGGATATTGAAGACCAATGCAGGGAGCTTGAAAGACAAAAAAACTTTGGTGGTGAATTTATTCATACAGTTAGGCAAGTTTATATATTTAATGATGAAAGGTCAAGAATAAAAAAAGAAATAAACATAAAAACTGGCTCTCATATCATTGAAGAAAAGTCATATGAAGAATATGATTAATTCAACACTTTATACTCTTGAATAATTATGAATTTACTTGTTTTCAGATTCTCAGCTATGGGCGACGTAGCCTTGACTGTTCCAGTAATTCGGAATATTCTGAAACATCATGAAGACATTCATATAACCCTGGTTACGAATCCAAGTTTTATTCCCTTCTTTTTCGGTATCGATCGCCTGACTCTTTTGCCGGCAGATTTCAAAAAAAAGTATCCAGGTTTAAAAGGCTTATACAAACTTTCTCAGGATATAAAATCTGAAAATAAATTTGATTACCTGATCGATTTACATAGTGTATTAAGGTCCTGGGTATTATCATTTCTTTTCTCCATAGCTGGATTGAAGGTTTATAGAATTAATAAAGGCCGAAGAGAGAAAAAGAGAATTATTGCAGGTAAAAGCAATAAACCATTGGTTCACACAACAGAAAGATATATCAGAGTATTTGAGAATATCATACAGGTCTCCCCTCTCCCTTCTGATCCATCTATAGTCCCATCCCAGGAATCAATGATAAATATTGAATCATTTATTCAAAAGGAAGAAATTCCAGCAAAGAAGCAATGGATTGGGATTGCTCCCATGGCAATGCATGAGCTTAAGAGATGGAACATAAGCAACATCAACAAGCTTATAAAACTAATTAATAAACAAGTGGATGTACACTTTTTCCTTTTTGGCGGAGGTGAAATGGAAAGAGAAATGCTGCAACAAGTCTCGTCTGAATACTCAAACAGTACCAATATTACAGGAAAACTAAATATGAGTGATGAAATTGCATTGATTTCAAAGTTGCGTTTTATGATTACTATGGATTCCGGGAATATGCATATCTCTTCACTAATTGGCATACCCACCATTTCTCTTTGGGGAGCCACACATCCTAAAATTGGCTTTGGTGCATTAAACCAACCAGAAAAGTTTAGTATTCAAGTACCAGAAACAGAACTCAAATGCAGACCCTGCACAATATATGGTAAAGGAAACTGCAGAAGAGGTGATATGGCATGCTTAAATTGGATCAAAGCAGAAAAGGTTTACGAGTGGCTTAAAAACTTTGAATTGCTCCCAACAAAATAGTTTATTGATAAGCAGGTCATAATCAATTTCAGCAATTTTCTATAGCCTTATATATCAGAATAATATAACTCCAACATCCTTCCAAGCAACCATTCTCAATTTCAAAATATTAGGTGCTATTCAAGTTGCTAATTATCACTTTTATTTTCAAATATGGAAATGTAAAAATGTTCCTTGAGTTGCATTTGCCAGATTAAGCTTCTCTTGTTGAAACTATTAGATAAAATTCCCGTAAACAAGACGGTTAGTATGCTTTTCCAAAAAATTTCGAAAAAGCATTTTTTTACAATGCCAACAGACCTGTTTTACAAATGTCCTATTGCAGGAACTTTTTACTGAAAATACTCTCTTTCATTGCTTTTACAGCTTTGTACAGCAATGGTATTGCACAGGTTCCTGAATGGGACTGGGCCAATAATATTTCAACCGATGGTCATGAAGAGATCAATGACGTCTTAACTGACAAATCTTCCAACGAAGTATATGTAGCAGGTGAATGGAGAGAGGATCTAAGTTCAACATTCCCTTCAGGTGTCAATCCTTCCACGGTTTTTAACAGTACATATGGCCAGGGCGATGGCCTGGTAGCTAAATATGATTCTGCAGGCAGCTTA
>JASJGS010000006.1:0-21149 GCA_033791445.1 Bacteroidales bacterium
AAGGGCCTTTAGGGAATCATAGCCTCTGGCTTGCATTTATGATCTTCATGATTAGTCGAGGAGTATTACTATTTGTTCGGCTAAATAAAGATGTATTTGGGAAGCTTTCTGAATCAACAAATTGAATGAATATCAAAAAAACATTGGCAAAGTTTTTTTTAATTTTGCAGGCATAAAAATGTTCCCAGTTTTTTGGAATAAAAATATTTTGAGATAGTAAGTACATGTTATACTTTCAAGATACTAAATAAATATATTATGCTTATTGACAAGTATATAACAATTGAAGAACTGGTTAAAAAGATACCAGCATCAGTTCAGTACCTAATGAATCAGGGAATAAAGTGCATTGCATGTGGCGAACCAATCTGGGGGACTTTAGAAGAAGCAGCACTAGAAAAAGGGTTTAATACAGAGTCTATTCAAAAATTTGTGGATGACCTAAATAATCTGGATAGGAATCAAATACTCAGTAGGGAGACGACTAAATAATAAGATCCTGAATATTTCCCCTTTCAATGTGTTCCATTTTCAATTAACCCAGGTTCTCTGAAACAAATAAGTTTTTATTAACAGCGGGTATCAATTCTTTTTCTTTTGCCAACTCATAGAATCTCCTGATTGCAGACTTCCCTTTCTCACCAAGCTCAATGGTATACTCATTTACGTACAGCCCAATATGCTTCTTCATTACATTTTCATCCATTTCCTGGGCATATTGCTTTACATATGGCATAACCTCTTCAGGATGCTTGAAAGCAAATTCTATACTTTTCTTTAACACTCTATTAACTTTTGCTTTAGCCTCATTATCAAGACTTCTCAATATTACAATTCCCCCCAAAGGAATCAGTTCTTCTGTGAGTTTTTCCCAGAACTCACCCAGGTCAATTACTTTCTGTAAACCTTTTGAAGCATAGGTAAACCTGTTTTCATGAATGACCAAACCCGCATCCACCTCATCTGATAATATGGCTTCTTCAATGTCAGAAAATAAATATTCCTGTTTTTGCTGTGCATAGGGATAGGCTATACCGAGCAATAAATTTGCTGTAGTATATTTTCCTGGGATAGCTATTGTTAAATCGTTGACTTCGTTGGGATAAACTTTTCTCTTACTTAAGAGTATAGGACCATTTCCTTCACCAAGTGCACTGCCTGAATCAAGGATCATATAACTTTCTGACAAAAAAGCATAAGCATGATAGCTCAACTTCGTAATATCAAGTTCCTGAAGGAATGCCCTTTTATTGAGCTCTTCCACATCTCCTAAAAAGGGTTCAAATTCAAGCCCTTCAGTATCTATTTTTTGATGCACCATTGCATCGAAAACAAAAGTATCGTTGGGGCAGGTCGAAAATCCCAAACTCAATTTCATAGTTTTCAAATTTCATTAAAGTAATTCATAAGCACATCAGACAGCTTGTTAGTAGCTAATGAAATATCCCAATTACCCTTATCAATAACTCCTACTCTATTTGAAACTGATCTGATCACAGCAAAGGGAACGGATTCTAGTAGACATGTATAAAAAAAAGCTGCTCCCTCCATACTTTCAATATCTGCCTCAAATTTCAACCGAAGATTTTCTGCATCTTCTGTTGAACCAGTCGTTCTATTTACGGTAATCCCGGTAACATTTTTGAGACTTTGAATTGAAGATTCATTTTCAGCTTTCAAGTTCACCAGTTTTCCATCCTTATATGGCAGGTAATCTTTGTCGGCTAATCCAGCGTCGAATATTGTGGTAAAACCTTCTTTACCTACAACTCCAAGATCAGCAAACATATCTTGCTCAATATAAACCACTTCCCCAAGTTGTATATCGTTGCTAAAGCTCCCACAAATCCCTAAGTTCAAAACCAAATCGTACTTCTCATTTGATAATTCTTTTGTAAGGTGATATACTGTATGCACACCCCCAATTCCTGTAATTTTGAATTTTATTCTATGTTTCTTATAACTTATATCAAGTTGATCAACAGATTGATCAGGAGATACTGATAGCTTCCTGAGCAGAGGATCAATTTCCAATTTTGTTGCAGAAATACAGAGTATTCTCAATGTTTTATATACTTTTATATTCGTTTTGTAAAAGTATAATTTTCAAGTTTAATTTACTATTTGGTTATCTTTTAATACCTTTTAAGATTATCCGGGATACTTTTTATGCGAAAATAGAGAAACCCAAATCATTTTCTAAATGATCTATCTAACAAGAAGAGAACGATTTAATGCTGCCCATCAATTAGTTAATCCAAATTGGTCTGAGGAAGAAAACTTTAAAGTCTATGGTAAATGTTCAAACCCAAATTGGCATGGACACAATTATGAGCTATTTGTTACTATAAAAGGGGAGATCAATGAGAAGTTAGGATATGTGGCAGATTTAAAATCGTTAAGTAATATTATAAATGAGAAAGTAATAAGTAAACTCGATCATAAGAATATAAATCTTGAAGTCAGCTTCATGAAAGGAAAAGTTGCGACAACTGAAAACCTCGCTATTTCTATTTGGGAGGTATTGCAACCCTATGTTAATGAATTAGGTGCAGAATTACATAAGATTAGAATTACTGAAACTGAGAATAATTCAGTAGAATATTATGGTGAAAAATAAAATAAGATTATGGACTTAAGTTTAAAAGATGGTTTTGGGTATGAAAAAGTGGAGAAATTCAATGAAGAGGCAACAAAAGAATTATCTAACCATTATAAAGAAATAATTAAGTTGATTGGTGAAAACACCTTACGAGAAGGATTGGAAAAAACTCCTGAAAGAGTTGGGCAGGCTATTCAGTTTTTAATGCATGGGTATAATCTTGAACCGAAGGAAATATTAAAATCAGCTATGTTCCGAGAAGATTATCAGCAAATGGTTTTGGTAAAAGATATTGAGATCTATTCCATGTGTGAACATCATATGATACCATTTTTCGGGAAGGCTCATGTGGCATATATTCCTGACAAATATATTACGGGTTTAAGTAAGATTGCCAGGGTTGTTGACGCTTTTGCACGGCGACTTCAAGTACAGGAAAGGTTAACGACTCAAATCAGGGATTGTATTCAGGAAACCCTAAATCCTTTAGGAGTTGCTGTAGTAATTGAAGCTCAACACTTATGCATGATGATGAGAGGAATCCAGAAACAGAATTCTGTTACTACAACCTCAGCTTTTACCGGCGAATTTTTAAATGAAGCTACAAGGCAAGAATTCATCCACTTGATAGGCTCAAGGCTACATTAATAAAAATCTTAATAAATAATATATGAAAGCTTATGTTTTTCCCGGGCAGGGAGCACAGTTTCCTGGTATGGGAAAAGAAATGTATGATAATTCTGCAATAGGAAGAGAACTTTTTGAAACAGCCAATGAAATTTTAGGTTTCAGTATAACCGATATCATGTTCAATGGAACAGAGGATGATTTGAAACAAACCAAAGTCACACAGCCAGCAATTTTTTTACATTCCACAATATTAGCAAGTACATTGGGGGATAATTTTGAACCAGAAATGGTGGCCGGACATTCTCTTGGAGAATTCTCTTCTCTGGTTGCAAATAAGGCTCTTTCTTTTGAAGATGGATTATCACTTGTTTCCAAAAGAGCGCGGGCCATGCAGAAAGCATGTGAAATTGAACCATCAACGATGGCTGCTGTTATTGGATTGGAAGACGAAGTAGTAAATGAGGTTTGTGATAGTATTAATGAGGTTATTGTTCCGGCTAATTATAATTGCCCGGGCCAAATTGTCATTTCCGGATCAATTAAAGGCATTGATTTAGCCATGGAAGAATTAGAGAAACAAGGAGCAAAAAGGGTAATAAAACTGGTTGTTGGGGGAGCATTTCATTCTCCACTAATGAAACCTGCTCAAGAAGAGCTCACAAAAGCCATTCACGCCACCAATTTTTCAAGGCCAATTTGCCCAGTATATCAGAACTTCACAGCTGAACCTACTTCAGATCCTGAACAAATAAAAACAAACCTTATTCATCAATTAACTGCACCTGTAAAGTGGACCCAAACTGTTCAAAACATGATACGAGATAATGCTACTTCATTTACGGAAGTTGGGCCAGGTAAAGTATTACAGGGATTGATTAAAAAAGTTGACAGGAAAATGGAAGCCCAGAGTGCCAGCTATCAATCTTCCTGAGCTATTAAGGCATCAGGCCTTAAAACTACACCTCTGTTATGCCTGCCATCAATTTGTATTATAAGGGGTTCATTAAACCGAACATGTCGGATTAAATCATCTTCATATATGGGTTCGAGCTTGTTAAGAAAATCGATATCATAATATCCATCATTTATAAATGGATTAATTGTAAAGTAGCCCACTCGAAATGCCGTAAGGTTTTGAAAAAAATGTGAGCCCTGACTTGGATCTACTCTAAAATTTTCCAGACCAGATTCAACAATTACTTTAGCCTGTGAAATTTGTGGCCATTTTACAGGGATTCCTAGCCAGGAGTCCTGTGACCCCCATCTTCCTGGACCGATTAGAACATAATTTTTATTTTCTTTACGAAATTTTGAATTAATTTTTTCAATATCATTGACAATTTTGACATTCAATGCAGGATTGAAGGACTCAGGTTTAATATAAATAATGTCAGAAACATCTGTAACTATTCCATTGCCCATTGCTGATTCAGAGATTATTATAGCCTTCTCTTCATCAATTTCATCAATTTTAAATCCTCTGCCCTGCTCATTATCTACAATAGGACGAATTTGAAGTGCATTGAAGAATACTTTCTTATTCTTCTTGGGCTCAAGGTTTACTGCAAATTCAATTTCAACCGGGTTACCCATTTCTTTTTGTCCAATATCTAGTAATTCACGAAGTATCTCAGCAAGAGGAAAAACATTATGGTTGAGTATTTGTGAAAAAGTGATAATTTTTTTCCCTGGACCCATTATCCCATCTCTTATCATTTGGCTTTCAAAGTCATAGGTAGATGCAAGATACTTAAACGATGATGTTTTGCTGGCTTCTTCAATTGACAATTTCTTTAGATTTACCCCATCATCTGTAGAAGGCACAAAGCTTTTTTCAGATAAATCCAAGGCATAGAAGAACTTCTGTGTGCTTTTTAAAGCCATATCAGGAGAAGAAAGCTGGAGGATTTTTCTAGGGTATTTTGGTGAAAAACGCAATGCCATTCCCCCCTCTACTACCAACTTTCCCAAACCCAACCCAACTCTGGCCACTCCATCCTTCGATTCTTCGTTTCCAACAGGATAAAAATTTATTGATCTTGCAACCCCTGAAAAAGTTGGATAATAATAATCTCCATATGCATTTCCACATACTTCCTGAAGAATTATACCCATTTTTTCTTCGCCAATTAAATGTGCCGTGGCGGTAATATATGACTTACTAGTTTTAAAGTATACTGAGGCATATACTTCCTTAATAGCATCTGAAATGAGCTGCACCATTCTCTTACTATCTCCAACTTTAGGGATCATATATGTGGAGTATATTCCCGCGAAAGGCTGGTAATAAGAATCTTCTAGTTTACTTGAAGAACGCACTGCAATAGGCTTTGTAAGAACAGAAACTATGGCGTACAGGTCTTGATATATCCAGCTGGGTAACTCAGCTTTTAGAAAATTCTGTAGTATTTCTTCATCTGGAATATCTGATAAAGCCATATCAAATAGCTCATTTGATTCCATAAATTCATCAAATACATCCGTGGTTATTACCACAGTTCGGGGAATAGTAATATGTATATTAGGGTATTTATTATATAGGTCATTTGTTTTGATGAATGAGTTAAGGAAGGCTAATCCTCTGGCTTTACCTCCAATAGAACCATTCCCGATTCTGGAGAAAATCAGGTATTCATCAAAACTTTTTTTATCAAACTTTGCAATTATACCTCTACCCTTACCCAATCTAAAACTTGAGATAGCAACATAAACAAAGGAGCGAACATCATCTAGAGAAGAGAAATCTTCTCTTCTTAAATACTTAAACATTTGTGCAAGAGGAAATAATGCCCTTGCATTCAACCATTTCGAAAAATGGTTATTATCAGTATGAAAAGCTAATGATTCATCAGGAATTGACATAAGCTTTTGCTGGAATTCTTGTAAATTTTCAGCTCTATCAATCTCTTCAAGTATCTCCGGATCACGAAATATAAAAGGGCCAAAGGCCAGATTCCGAATAATGAAGTTCCTAAGTTCAAATGACAATGTTCTTGAAAATTTATATAAAAATCCAACCCCCAGTTCTTTTGCAATAGTTTCATTATCGGCGCTGGATGACTGAAGAAGAAAGGGCATGTGTTTGTCTGATTCTCTAACCAGTTTGCAAAATTTGATTCCAGCCTCTGTATCTTTCTTACCTTCTCTGTTAAAACTCACATCGGATATAACGCCTAGCATATTATCCTTAAACCTGTTAAAGAGCTCAGATGCACCTTCAAAGGTTGTTGCCAATAAAATTTTAGGGCGCCCACGCATTCTTAGCATCTGTTGATGATCATTCAGGGCTTCCTGCTGAAAAGCTCTGGATTGGACAAGCACAATTTTGTATAAGGTTGGCAAATATGAAGAGGTATACCTAATAGAGTCCTCAACAAGTAATATTGTCTGAACCCCAATTTCCTCAACATCATACTTGGCATTCATTTTATCTTCAATCAGCTTTATGATTGCTACAAGAAGATCTGCATTTTCTAACCATGAGAAAACGTAATCAATCGCTGACAAATCCTCGTTTTCAAGTCTTAACGATACTTCCCGGGTAAAATAAGTTAAGACAACAATAGGAATACTAAAATACTTGTGTTTAATTTTTTTGGCTACCATGAAGATATCCATTGTCTGGGTACCTTTCACCAGTATAATCAGGTCAATATCTTCATTTTCAAGAATTTCAAACGCCTTCTCCTCACTATCAGCTTGGGTAAAAACAGGAGGATAGCGAAGATTTAAAGAAGTGTATTCATTAAAAATTTGTTCATCAATGCGACCATCCTCCTCAAGCATAAAATAGTCGTAGTTACTACAAACCAACAGTATTTTATAAATACGTTTCTGAAGTAAAAGATTAAAAGATGTATCGTTGAAATCGTATTCCTGCTTTGATAATAAACTAATATCCTTAATCATTTTCTATATCCAAATTTTTGCAATTCTTATATCCTTCTATTAATTATCTTCCCCCAGACTTATTAAGGCCGTCCTTTTTTTACCATCCATCTGGATGACAAGATTAGAGTTAAAACGAACATGTTTAAAATATTTGGTTTCTTCAATAACCTTCTGGGCACTTAGAATATCCCAGGAAATAAAGTCAACTAATGATTTATGGTTAACAGAAAAATAGCCGACATTCATTGAAATTACATTATGAAAAAAGTGAGAACCCAATGAGGCATCTAATGGAAAGTCTTCCAGACTCATTTCTACAATGACCTTAGCATTTGAAATCTGTGGCCAGGCTACTGGTATCCCGATATATTTATCTCTCGTACCCCATCTTCCTGGCCCCATCAAAATATATTTTCTTTTTTCTTTAATCATCTTAGCATTCAACCTCCCTATCTCATTTGCAATCTCTTCCGTTTTAAGCTTATCAAACTTCTCTGGAATAGCATAGATCACATCCTGAATATCCTTTACTTTTCCATTACCCATACTCTTTTCTGCATATAGTATCTTTTTGTTAATATCTACAGAATTCAGATCAATGCTAAAATCAGTTTGTGCTCCTAACAAAGGCTTCACCTGCAATAGATAGAATGAAGCTTTGCCATCTTCATCTTTGCTTAAATCAACCGCATATTCAATCTCTACAGGTGACCCAAAGGCTTCTTTTACAGTATCTAACAAAACATTAATAGTTTGAGCCAATGGTATATAGTTGTATTTAAGGATATTAGCAAAGTTTAATATTCTGGGCCCAGGGGTGTCAAGTCCCGGATCAAGACGATCATTTTCAAAGGAAAACACTGATGCAGCATGATTTAGGGTGCCATCCTTTTCAGCTTGAGAGATATCAAGCTTAATGAGTCCAGCCAGCTCACCCTTTTTCATGTCAATTTCTTCTCTTGATAAATCAACAGCGTAATACTGTATTTGAGAATTGTGGATTAAATATTTTGGTGTGTTTATCTCAAGGTTTGGATATGCAGGCGAAAACCTAAATGACTTTTCACCTTCCACCACATAATATCCCAAACCAAGTGCAGCCAGTGCAAAACCTTCATCTGGCTTCATGTGTGCATAAGGATAATAATTATGAGACTGAGCAGTTCCACTTATATGTGGATAAAAATAATTTCCATGTTTCTGCCCAACCACCTCCTGCAGTACAATTGCCATTTTCTCATCCTCGGCTTTGAAGTTAATTG
Organism: Bacteroidales bacterium; assembly: GCA_033791445.1. Classification (GTDB taxonomy): domain Bacteria; phylum Bacteroidota; class Bacteroidia; order Bacteroidales; family VadinHA17; genus JANTGF01. Next base: position 8,386 of record JASJGS010000006.1, read on the forward strand.
CTTTTAGATAAGTACTTGCATTGTCAGAATAAATTGAGGCGTACACCAGTTTTATTGCTTCAGCGGCCTGCTTAAACCTGAGGTTAAAGTTTGGATTGTTATTAGGAAGAAGAAATGTTGTAAAAATACCTGCAAAAGGCTGGTCAATTGAGTCTTCAAGCAAGCTAGAAGACCGAACAGCAATAGGCTGGTTTATCAATTTCAGAAAAACCTCCAACTTATATGTTAACTCTGGAGATAACCTGGCTTCAAGAAAGGCTTTCTGGATTTTTGAATAATCCTTTTCATCATGGATTATCTCATGAAGCTGATTATTTTCAAGAAACTGGTCAAATTCATCAGTTCCTATTATTACGGTTCTCGGTGTTCTAATATTTATCTCCGGAACAAGGTTTGAAAAATTAAAATCATAAATTAAAGTGCTCACAAAAGCCAAACCGCGTCCCTTCCCTCCTAAAGACCCGCTTCCCATACTAACGATGTTTTGCTCATCCAAAATAGAGGATTCATCAAAAGCAATGATTTTCCCTCTGCTTTTATCCTGCCTGCGTTTTTTTATTATCTGAATGATTAAATCTCTCATTTCATTCAAATCCTCAAAATCACTGACTTTAAGCGGGAAAATTGTTTTTGCAATCTTAACTTCACCACGTGCCATTAGCCACATGGAAAAATGATTTTTCATAGCATGATAGACCAATGAATCTCCTGGAATTGTTTCCAGTGAAGCTTCAAATTCTTTCATCGATCTGGCAACAGCTATTTTCCTACCTCGATTATCTCTGTATATAAAATGTCCAAACCCCAGGTAGTAGTTAATAAAATATTTCAGTTCCTGTACCAGGGATTCAGAGTCTTTCCACATAAAATGTGCACCAAGGCTTTCCGAATTAATGCGATTATTCGGGTCAGAAGACTGCAGGACTACCGGAAGATTCTCAAATTGCAACTTCACTTCTTTAATTAAATCAAAACCTGCGGTTTCCCTCAATACACCATCAACCGGAAATCGAATGTCAGAAATAACACAAAGCAGATCATCTCCAAACTGGTCGATGATTTCAATAGCTTTATTATATGTCCTGACATGGAGTATTTTGGGTCGGGCTCTAAGCTTAATAACTTTATAGAGGTCTTCACTTCCAACATCTTCTATAAGATGTCTGGTTTGTTCAAGAACAAGAGAGTATAGAATTGACAAATATTTAGAATAAAAGATAGGACTATCTTCAACGAGGAGGATGATTTTTGTCACTCCCAATTTCGTATCGTTTTCGACATTTACCCAGTCTTCAAGCAACTTTACCATGGTGAAGAACACCTTAGAATCACCATTCCATATAAATAAGTTTTCAGGGAGTACAGATAGATTATTCTCCTCACGAATGGCAGCAATATCCCTACTGTTATTTAAGAGGAGGTTAGTAGGAATATAGGGGTAGTCTTTGGCAATTCTTTCTTCGAATTTAAGAGCAGATACTTTATCAACCCCCACCATGATGATGATTAAATCGAAGTGTTTCTCTCTCAAACGCTTCATTGCTTCCTGTTGAGAGGCCACTCCAGTAACTCTCGGCATGGTGGTTAGATTCATCTGGTTGTATTCCCCAAGAATATGATCAGAAAACCTTCCTTCACCTTCAATTATATATGCATCATATAAGTTCGCAACCAATAAAATCTCCTTAACCTTAAATGGCATCAACTCATGAAAGAGATTTCTTTCTGAATTATGCCGATCGAGAAATTTTTGTAATAATTGCTGGGTCGTAATCTGGGCAGAATCAGTGGCTAAAATATCCTCTTCCGCCTCTCCCTTTTCATTAGAAGTCTCAATTATCTCAAGAGTTTTCCTACAATTAAGAAATTCAACAATGAGACCAGCAATAGCCTCGACAAACCTTTTCTCTTCCGTTAAGAATGAACCGAATTTATTATTCTGTATTTCTTTTAAACTATAAACTTTGACCTCCCCTTTGAGGTCATCGATAGTTTTGAATTCCGTCAACAAAAATGAGCTTGTAACTTCAAAATCCGAACTCTTGAATTTAGCATTATTATAGCTTATGCAAACAGCCTTAGACTCAGGATGACTAAGGGCTCCAGGGATTTCATGGGCAATTTTCTCAAGGGTTTCACGAATGGGCTTGCCCATGGTTATCAGAGAATTTACCAGATTAATACAGGCCAGTTCTTTTAAATTCTCAGTTTTACCTATCAGCAAACTTTCTATATTCTTATCCGGATTTACTCTCTCATTCATTAAAAAACTTTCTTTAATAAAGTACTATTCAAACTCAAATTACAAATTTTCAATTCAGGTTAAAAATTTAAGGTCTCCTGTGCATCATTCATTTTTAAAGTTAATCTTTTTAGGACAATATGCAGCAAATAATTAATTCTATAAAGTTATTTTTTAATGTCTCTATAGTATCTTTCTTTATCAATCAAGCACCAAATTTATCTTTAAATAAAAAAAGAGACCTTCAAAATTAAAGGTCTCTTTACTATAATATTTCATATGCTCTATACTTCCCAGGTGTTTCCACTCATAAGCAAATCATCCATATTTTTAATTTTTGAAGATCTTCTAATCTTTTGCATTTGCACCTTCATAGCTACTTCATATGTTGGAGCATCAACTCGTCGAATCACACCAAGTGCTACAGGGTAATTTGGCCATCTCATATTTGCCAGCATTGTATGAATTCCAGGATTATTTTCACTTACCTTATGAACTAACAGGTCTTTTTCAGTAATCCCATTCTCACCAATCTTAACTACCTTCAGTTTCATTCCATCCAAAATCAGACCTTTATCTCTTTCCTTCCCAAAGATCATTGGCTTCCCATTCTCCAAAATAATCTGCCTTTCATCTTTCACATGCTTATCGGTAAATTCTCCATGAGTATTGTCATTGAAAATGACACAATTTTGCAATACTTCCACCACAGAGGTTCCTTCATGTTTTCCTGCTTCAACATATACCTTGGTAGATAGCTTTAAATTTGAATCTACCGTACGGGCAAAAAACTTACCCTGGGCCCCAATTACAAGCTCTCCCGGGTGAAAGGGAGCCTCAATAGTTCCAAATGGGGAAGTTTTTGTTTTAATACCCTTTTTAGAAGTGGGTGAATATTGTCCTTTTGTTAAACCATAGATTTCATTATTAAATAAAATGAGGTTTATATTGATATTCCTCCTAATCAAATGAATGAAATGATTTCCACCAATGGCCAATGCATCGCCATCTCCAGTAATTTCCCATACACTTAAATCAGGGTTGGCAGTTTTTGTTCCACTGGCAATAGCTGCTGCTCGTCCATGAATTCCATGAAATCCATATGTACTCATATAATATGGAAATCTGGAGGAGCACCCAATACCTGAGATAAACGCATACTTTTCCTTAGGAATTTCAAGTTCAGCCAAGGCTTTCTGAATACTATTTAGAACTGCATGGTCACCACAACCGGGACACCATCTAACTTCTTGGTCACTTTTAAAATCTTTGAATGTTAATTCCATGTTTTTTTCTGACATTTTTTAAGCCTCCAGAAGTAATGAGAATTCTTCTTTTAATCCCTTAATAGTAAAAGGTATACCTTGCACTTTATTGTATTGAAAATATTGAAACTCCTGGTGTTTCATACGCAGATAATTAGCAAACTGTCCTAAGTTTAATTCGCAGACAATTATCTTCTTAAACCTTCCAAAAACCTCATTAACATTGGCTGGCATTGGCAGTATATAATTAAAATGAGCCAATCCAATCTTCTTTCCATCATCGGTCATCTCCTGTACAGCCGTTTTTAAATGTCCATAAGTTCCTCCCCAACCAACTACCAATAGGTCTCCTTTCTGCTCTCCCAATACTTCCAAATCTGGTATCATATCAACAACTTTCTCCACCTTCGCCTCTCTAATTTCTATCATCTCCTGATGATTTTCAGGAACATATGAAACATTCCCTGTTAAGGTATCTTTTTCAAGACCACCAATACGATGTTCCATACCTTTCATTCCAGGGAAAGCCCAACTTCTTGCCAGTGATTCAGGGTCTCTTGCGTAGGGCTGATATTTGCCACTGTTCTTCTTCTGAATTCTAGGCTTTATTTTTGGATAATCTGCCATTGATGGGATTCTCCAGGGCTGTGACCCATTCGCGAGAAACCCATCTGTAAGCAAAATTACAGGGGTCATTCGTTCTAATGCTATTCTACCAGCTTCAAAGGCATAATCAAAGCAATTTGAAGGAGTACTTGCCGCAATTACCACTACAGGACTTTCTCCATTTCTGCCGTACAATGCCTGCATAAGGTCTGATTGTTCTGTTTTTGTAGGAAGACCTGTAGAGGGTCCTCCACGCTGTACATTAACAACCACTAGCGGCAACTCTGTCATTACAGCCAGACCAAGTGCTTCAGACTTTAAGGCCAACCCAGGGCCTGATGTAGTTGTAACACCAAGTAAACCAGCAAAACTAGCTCCTATTGCAGTACAAATCCCGGCAATCTCATCTTCAGCTTGGAATGATTTTACACCTAGATCTTTCCTGGCTGCTAATTCTTCAAGAATACCTGTTGCCGGAGTGATTGGATATGATCCAACAAATAGTTTCAGTCCTGATTTTTCTGCAGCAGCCATCAAACCCCATGCAGTAGCCTCATTTCCATTTATATTCCTGTAAGTTCCTTTTTCAATAGGTGCAGCTGCAACCATATAGGTTGATTTCATCGCCTCAATGGTTACCCCAAAATTATACCCAGCTTGTAAAACCCTATTATTTGCTTTTACAATGGCTGGACGTTTCTTGAATTTTGTTTCAAAAAACTCTTCAGTAAAAGTTAAGGGACGATTAAATAACCAATAGACCATGCCCAAGGCAAACATATTTTTACTCCGAAGAACACTCTTTTGGTCAAGTCCACTGTCCTTTAAGGCCTCTTTGGTAAGACTGGAAATTGGAGCTTTTATTACATTGAATTCATCCAACTTTTCTTCCTGTATTGGATCCTCATCGTATCCAGCTTTTATAATCCATTTTTCAATGAAGTTGTCATTATCAATGATAACAGTAGCGCCAGGTTTTAGCCATCGGGCATTGGCTTTCAAAGCAGCAGGATTCATAGCTACTAAAACATCAGCATAATCGCCAGGAGTGTATAACTTGTTTTTTCCAAAATGTACCTGGAAACCTGAAACTCCTCCAACTGTGCCTAAAGGAGCTCTGATTTCAGCGGGATAATCAGGGAAAGTAGAAATATCATTCCCTAATAATGCTGAGGTATTGGAAAATAAAGTTCCTGTTAATTGCATCCCATCTCCAGAATCCCCTGAAAACCTAATAACAACATCCTCAAGTTCAATGATTTCTGTCTTTTTATTCATAGGTTATTGTAATAATTTATTGTGTATTTGGCAAAACTCGATATGAATGAAAAATAATACTTAATTCGAGAATAAAACACTTTAAAAGACCTGTACAAAGCTAAGTATTTTCAAGATGGAAAATTAACATTAAAAGCATATTTTTTAACATAAAATATCTATATATCTAGAAATAGTAAGATTTCACAGTTGTTATTACTCAAAGTGCTAAAATGACGAACTAAAAAACAGATTGTTAACTCATTAGCACTATACAATTTTGTATATTGCGCAAAAAAATAAAATGGCTCTAATACTTCCCTTAAGAGGGCATCAACCGAAATACGGTACCAATTGTTATTTTTCAGAAAATTCCTCCATAATTGGAGACGTAATTATGGGCAATGATTGCACTGTATGGTTTAATGCTGTCATTAGAGGTGATGTTAATTCCATTAGAATTGGAAGTAAAGTAAATATTCAGGATGGCGCTGTTCTTCACACCACCTATAAAAAATCTATCATCACCATTGGTAATAATGTAAATATAGGTCATAATGTTATTATTCATGGAGCAACTATTCATTCTAATGTACTTGTTGGTATGGGAGCCATAATTATGGACCATGCTGTAATTGGGGAAAATTCAATAATAGCTGCAGGCGCTGTGATACTCGAGAATACCATTGTGGAGCCTGGCAGTATATATGGCGGAGTACCGGCAAAAAAGTTAAAATCAGTCGAAGGAAAGCAAACTGAAAAAATGATAAAAAGGATAGCGGATAATTACCTCATTTATGCAGACTGGTACAGAGAAGAGAAGTAATGTAGTTTATTTCCATAGATCAGATTTAATCATCTTTATTTGCTCCTCAAAAAACATTTTTGAGATTTTTTCAAAATGATCAGTATAATCTGACACAAAAAACTCATACTTCGAGAGTGGCTGAGAATTTAAAAGTTGTTTTTCTTCCAACAATTTTCTCAACTCATTGGCCACAATCCTGGCCGAATCAAGAATTTCAACATCAAAATTAAAAAACTTGCTTATCTGATTCTTAATAATTGGGTAATGGGTACATCCCAGAATTAATGCATCAATATTATTTAATTGTTCATTTGAAAGATACGCCCTTATAATTGCATTACTAATATCATCAAATATAAATCCTTCCTCAATCATGGGGACAAAAAGTGGAGTAGCCAATGACACCACATCAATATCAGTGCAAATATCTGATATTCTTGATTTGTATGTTCCAGAGTTAATTGTGGCTTTTGTTCCTATTACTCCAACCCTAGCTGCACTGTAATTATTTTTTAAGTAGTTTACAACAGGATCAATAACATTAATAACTATAGTGGTATTACCAAATTGCTCCTGCAATTCATTATAGGCAACGGCAGAAGCGGAATTACAAGCCATTAAAATGACCTTGCAATTTATTTTAAGTAAGAATTTAGTTATTTCAGTAGAGTAATGAATTATTGATTCTCGAGATTTATCACCATAAGGCAGGTGTGCTGTATCTCCAAAATAAATTAGGTCTTCATTGGGTAGAAGTTGCTTAATAGCGTGTGCAACTGTCAAACCACCTACACCTGAATCGAAAATCCCTATTGGTTGATCAGATTGAATATTCATGAGTGGAAAATTCAATTTTTAAAAAAAGTTAAATTTAACAAAAAAACCACCCGATTGAGTTCGGATGGTTTTAAATAAGGTGATTTTGATAATATTATTTTAAAATTCCCAGTTTCTGTTTTACAAGCGGAAGAATGTCTTCACTATCATCAGAGAAATACAATAAAACTCCGCTCGCAATATCATATACATATGTAAAACCATTCGCCTTGGCTACCTCCTTTATTGCATTCTGGGCCTTTTCAATAATTGGCTGCATTACCTCTGCTTGCTTTCTCTGCATATCTTGCTGAGCACTACCATTGAATGCCTGAATACGTCCCTGAAGATCGTTGAGCTCTCCCTCTTTGGTTTGCCTGATAAGATCAGTAAGATTATCTCTTTGTGCAAGGTAATCCTGATATTTCTTATTCAGTTCAACCTGCATTACATCTGCCTGATCCTGAAGTCCTTGAGCAAATATTTCAAGCTCAGCTTGTGCACTATCACTTTCTGGCATAAGGGCAATTAATTCCTGGCTGTTTATATGTCCGAATTTATAATTAGTTTGAGCAAATAAATTACTACCAACAAATACCATTACAAGTAGTAAAGAAATTTTTAAATACTGTTTCATTTTTAGATATGTATTAGTTTAATATTCAATAATGGGCACAAAAATAGTTATTTAATTCTTATATCCTAGCTTTTCCAAAACGTCATCACTTAAATCATACCGCGGGTTTGTATAGAGCATAGAGAGGCTTCCGGCTGAGTCAAAAATTACCGCATAATTTCCATCAACAGCCATCTCCTTAACTGCATTATATATCTCATCCTGGATTGGTTTAATCAACTCCTGCCTTTTCTTATACAATTCACCTTCTAAGCCAAAATAGTTATTCTGCATTTCCTTAGCCTGACTTTCCTTATTTACTATCTCTTCTTCCCGCTGTTTTTTCATTTCCTGTGTCAATAAAACTGCTTCATTCTGATATGCCTTATATAGTCTCTCCACCTCAGCATACATATCGCCTATTTCCTTTTCCCAACCAGCTGATAGTTGGTCCAACTGATCCTGTGCCGATTTGTATGAAGGAATATTATTTAATATATACTCTGTATCAACAAAAGCATATTTTTGCGCATTTGAGACACCTAAAAAAGCTGTAATCAATACTATAGAAAAAATTAATTTTTTCATGATTTCTAATTTTATGTTAAATCCAATTTTTAAAACTGCTGGCCAATTACAAAGTGGAATTGACTGCCATTTGCATTAGGCACACCCGGAACATTAGTGAATCCATATCCCCAGTCTATTCCTAGTAATCCAAACATTGGGAGAAAGGCTCTTAAGCCTACACCTGCTGACTTATATAAAGAGAACGGATTAAAATCCTGAATTCGGTACCATGCATTCCCTGCCTCTAAATATATTAAGGCAAAAACAGTCGCAGATTGGGCTAAGGAAATCGGATATCTCAATTCAAGAGCTATCTTTTCATATACGTTCCCAGATTTGTTGCCATTTACAATTGGTGTCAAAGAACCATTTTCATATCCCCTCAAGCCTATAACATCTCGTCCGTAAAGGTTATATCCTGACATTCCATCCCCTCCAAGGTCAAATCCCTCAAATGGTGAGGGTCCAATATCGCTGTTATAAAATCCAAGATAACCTAACTGAGCTCTGGCAAATAAAACCAGTTTTCTACCACTAGGGTTCAAATTTCCTGCCAAAGTTATAAACCAATCAGATTTAAATCCCCATTTATGATACTCAACCCATTTATACCTTTCACTATCAATCATATCCGGATCGGAATAATCTACATTATTAAACAGGGAGTAGGGTGGTGTTAATTGCAATGATAAGGATAAATTAGTACCGCTGGTAGGATAAATTGGGTTTGGTCCAGCTGAATTCCGACTTAACATAGTTGTATAAGAAAGGTTATTCGATACACCATTTGAAAATACAAAATACTGATTCCAATTATTCAAATCATAAATCTGGTAATTAATGGCATTGTACCAGCTAAAATAATCATCAGGCCATTTTAATCGCTTTCCAAGTCCAACCGAAATACCTGTAACTCTTAATCCTTGTCGTGAAGGGTCTCCTTTTTTACGACCATTGGTTTGTGATGATATATATGCCGAAAAGGAGAAAGAATTTGGTTTCTTGCCACCAAACCAGGGTTCAACAAACGAAATATTACCTGATAAATAATACTTACCATTTGACTGAACCCTTAAACTTAAGGTTTGACCGTCCCCTGCTGGAACAGGGCGCCAGGCTTTAAAATCGAAAATTCTTTTTATAGAAAAATTATTAAAACGCAAACCGACAGTTCCAACAAGCATACCAGCTCCCCAACCACCTGATATTTCAAATTGATCATTGGCTCGTTCTTCTAACTCATATTCAATGTCCACTGTACCCTCTGCTTGATGAGGAATTGGATTTGGAGCAATTTTCTCTGGATCAAAATGACCCAGCTGAGCAAGCTCCCTTGCAGACCTCATAATGGCAGATTTGCTAAATAAGTCACCTGGATTTGTTCTTAGTTCCCGTCGAACAACATGCTCATTTGTTTTAGTATTACCTTTAATTATAACCCTGTTAATTGTTGCTGGATCACCTTCATAAACTCTCATTTCCAAGTCAATCGAGTCATTCTCAATCCGTACCTCCATTGGCATAATCTGGGCAAACAAATACCCCTGGTCCATATATACTGAATTAACAGCATCTTCATCAATAAATAATCTCTCTTCAAGTTTAGTTTTATTGTAAGGATCACCTGGTTTCATACCCAGGTACTTGGAAAGTAGTTCAGAGGGGAATTTCGTATTTCCAATCCACTTAATATCTCTTATGTAATATTTATTACCCTCAAATATCCTTACATAAATATTAATCCGGTCTTTCTCCAAATGCTCAATCGAGTCTGAAATAAATTTATAATCCCTGTACCCTTCCTCATTATAAAAATCTTCAACACTCTTTTTGTCCTCAAGGTAATCTGCTTTAATGTATTTTGAGGCCTTGAAAATATTCCAATTTTTCTTCTTGGTATTCTTCATAACCCGCCTTAACTTCTCTGTGGCAAAAACCTCATTGCCTTCAAAAATTACATCGGCAATTTTCACTTTTTCATTCTTGGAAATTTTGGCATTTAATTGCACACTGTTTGGAAGTTTTGGATCAACCAGCTGAGTAATTTGAACATCTATATTCAAATAACCTTTTTCAACAAAAAACTCTCTAATTATCCGATCAACATTATTAATAACATTCTCTGTAACCTGACTACCATTCAGAAGGTTAACTTTCTCAAGCAAATCCTGTGTTTCGCTCCGATTGATTCCCTCAAAAGTAAGCTTTGAGAGACGGTGACGCTCACTGAAAAAGAAATCAAGTGAAATTTTATTTCCCTCAATCTTGGTGTAAGACACTTTTATATCTGAAAACAATCCTTGAGTCCAAAGCTTTTCGATTGATTGAGTGATTCTTTCACCAGGAACAAGTATTTTTTCTCCTGCTTTTATTCCTGTCAACTGCACCAGGATACTAGCATCCAGAAACTTCACACCAGAAACAGTTATTTTAGCTACTTCATATTCCTTGGGATAAGCATAATCCATGACAGGAATATTAAAGTCTAGTGTATCCTTTTCTTGTGAATAACTAAGTAAGGTAAAAAAGAGAAAAAGAAATCCTCCAATAAGTTTCATTAAACCGGTACCTCTAAAAATATTCAACTTCATCTATATCTCGTTTTTCCTCTTAATAAATGTTTCTTTGATTTTCTTGTGAATGGGTTAGATTTTGACCTGCTCACTGGTTTTCCCAAATCTTCTTTCCCTGTTTTGAAAATTTAAGATTGCGTTATAAAACTCGTCCTTCCTGAAATCAGGCCATAAAGTGTCTGTAAAATATAATTCAGAATATGCAATTTGCCAAAGCAAGAAGTTACTAATTCTATATTCTCCACTGGTTCGAATTAAAATATCAGGATCAGGAATATCGCTGGTATTCAAATACTTATTAAAAAGATTATTATCAATATCATTAACTGATACTTCACCAGACTTTACATCTTCAGAAAGTTTTCTTGCTGCATCTACAATTTCCCATCTTGCACTATAACTTAGAGCAAGAACTAAACTCATTCCAGTATTTTGACTTGTTTTTTCAATTACTGAATTAAGTTTTTTTAACACATTAGTGGGTAAACTTTTTAAATCGCCTATTACAAGCAACCGGATATTGTTCTTCATTAAAGTCTTGGTTTCTGAATTTAATGAAGTTACCAGAAGTGACATTAAGGCATCTATTTCTTCCCTGGGTCGGTTCCAGTTCTCAGTAGAAAAAGCATACAATGTAAGGTAGTCAATTCCCAGTTCAGCGGCAGCTTCTGTTACCTCACGAACTGATTTAACGCCGTTTCGGTGTCCCTGAACTCTGTGTTTCCCCTTATTTCTAGCCCAACGTCCATTCCCATCCATAATAACCGCTACATGATGAGGTAAATTGTCCTTATTAATTTGATCCTTTAGTTCCATCTCCAAATATTAATCTTCATAAGCAGGACATAATGTCTTCATGTAATTTATCTTATAGCTCAAAGTAATTCCAACGAAATAATACCAATCGTTATTGTGTAGATTTGAGCTAAACCCAGGATCCGGAATATCTTCATATCCATCCAGGTCATCCATAAATGTTTTTCTGAATTCCCATAATATAGCACCACTTAACCTCCTTGAAAAATTCACCTTAACTCCCAACCCAAATGGAATGACCATATTAAAAGAATTTGATGGATCAGGATCATCAGGCCCTCCTGGATTTAAAATGCGATCATAGTTATAAGTCACCGCTTTATTATAGTAGCCCATTCCCAAGCCACCTGAAATGTATGGTGAATATGTTAAGTTCCTTGCCGAATATTCAAATCTCCTGAAGTTGAATTCAAATTGAACGGTAAGATCCACAAGAACGGTTTTAAAAGCAAATGGCCAAACTGATTGTGGAGCATCATTATACATATTGTCATTATTCCCTTTTAACGAACCATATGTTAATGAGGTCCTAATAGCATACCTGGGATTGAGAATATATCTATAAAAAGCACCCATCGAAAGTGCGGGATTTTTAAACAATTTCTCCTTATTCAGATCGCCAAGGTAGAAGGACTGACCAAAGAAGCCTCCAATTTCGGAGGCATTCTGTGCTTTAAGAATTCCTGAAAATAACAGAATTATTAGGACAACCTTAATCTTTTTCATTTGCTCAAAATCAATCCCCAAACCTTCGTCTAATTGTTGGCCATCCTTTTCTATTCACATCTAGATTATAGATAACGTGAAAAGTAGCGAAAAAATAATTATCGTTATATCTAGACCATTCAGAAGTAAATGCATCAAAATAATCACTTGTGGTAAACCTTCCTCCTAATTCAAATCCCAATTTCCAATCTGGTGTCAAACCATATTTTAAGCCTAAGCCTAATGGAAAAACCAGTGCTACACTGCTAAAATCAGTTTCTGCACGATTATTTGGGTCCTCAAGAATTTTGGGCCAGAAGAAGGCTGGTCCAAGCCCAGCAAAGCCGTAGAAACTTATATTAGAGCTAAAAGACATAATTCCTTTGCCCCTCATCATTAAATAATTATCCGCACTTTTATCTTTAATAAAGGCATATTCTGCCTGTATTGTAGTCTCCAAAAGTGGAGTGCTAAATACTAACCCTCTTTC
>JASJGS010000007.1:0-15237 GCA_033791445.1 Bacteroidales bacterium
TCAGACTCTTCAACTAGGTGCAGCCAGAAAAGTGCGTTTCGCAACCATGAAAAACCGCTATTCATACCGCTATGGAAGATCTATTCCCAATCCATTTCTCCTGCCAGAATCGGCTCTGAACTTTGATCTTAATTATAGCGGAAGTTTTAGAAAAAATCTATTGCTTAATGCATCATTGTATTACAGTCATCTGAATGATGTAATTCAACAGGTATTTGGTGTTGATCCGGAAAATTCTTCTGTTTATCAATTCCAGAATGCCGGAAAGGCAGCATTTTATGGCTTCGATTTTAACTCACAATACGCTATTTATAAATACCTATCCCTTGGCCTCCAATACAATTATATTCAAAGGAAGAACTTAAGCAATCCCGATTTGCTTTTTATTGATGTTCCAGATCACAAAGTAAACCTGTTTTTATCCTACGAGAACCCGGGCAAATATTTAGTTTTCCTGAATTCTGTATACAACTCACAAAGAGTTAGCACCAGTACTGGAGATTATGTTACTGATCCATTTTTTATCTTAAACCTAAAAGCCTCTGTTAACTTTTTAAAATATTTTTCTTTAGAAGGTGGTGTACACAATATCTTTGATACCAACTACAGTTATTCAGAAGGTTATCCTTCTGAAGGCAGAAGCTTTCTGTTTACACTTAGATATCAGCTAAAATAAAAATGAAATTTGTGCGAGCTTTGGTTTATCCTCTATTTTTAAGATTTTGATTCTTGATAAAACCGAATAAAAAAGTCAATGGTTTCAGGGTTTTTTACAGCATCATAGTTTACAACTTTTAGAGGATCATCACCCGTCAATATTCGTTTTATTGGGGTTTCCATTTTTTTCCCACTTATCGTATATGGAACAGCATCAATCTCAAAGATATCGTCTGGAACATGACGAGCGGTATATTCAATTCTTAAGGTTAACTTAATCTTCTTTTTCAATTCATCATCTAAAGCAAGGCCTTCTTTCAATACTACAAAAAGTGGCATATATGATTGTTCATTCCCTTTTTCCACAAAAATTATCAGACTGTCAGAAATTTCAGGAATTTTATCAAGCGCTCTGTATATTTCGCTGGTACCAATACGTACTCCTCCCCTGTTCAGCGTAGAGTCAGAACGACCATAAATGACAATACCATTTCTTGGTGTGACCCTGATCCAATCACCATGCCTCCAGACACCTGGATACATTTCAAAATAGCTTTCATTATATCGTTTATAATTATTGTCATTCCAGAAAAATACAGGCATTGAGGGCATGGGCTCCAAAATAACCATTTCACCTACCTCATCCAAAACAGGCTTCCCATTTTCATTGTAAGCCTCCAATTTACAGCCAAGGGCACGGCATTGGATCTCACCTGAGTAAACAGGCAAAAGTGGATTCCCTCCTACAAATGCACTACAAACATCTGACCCTCCACTGATGGAGGCAAGCCAAAGATCATTTTTTACCTCTTTATATACCCAGTCAAAACCTTCAGGTGCTAAAGGAGAGCCTGTAGAATTTAATGATCGAAGGGAAGAAAGATCAAACTCCTTACCCGGGTATATCTTCTCCTTCATATTGGCAGCAATAAAGGCTGCACTTGTACCAAAATGATTAATTTGAGCATCCTGAGCAAATTGCCATAGGACATTTAAATCGGGGTAACCGGGGCTTCCATCGTATAGTACAAGTATTCCGCCACACAACATAGAAGCCTGAATATAGTTCCACATCATCCAACCGGTAGTGGTATACCAGAAACATCTTTCACCGGGTTTAACATCATTATGAAAAGCCAGGTATTTTAGGTGCTCAAGCAATACACCGCCATTGCTATGTGTAATTGCTTTGGGGATTCCGGTGGTACCTGAAGAATATAAAACCCATATCGGATGCTGAAATGGAACTTGTTTAAAATGAAGCTCTTCCGTTTTGCTACTAATTGTCTCCTCCCAGGATATTGCCTTATCCAGTAAAATATCCTCCTTTGATTCAATATGTGGGATGATTACCACCTTTTCCAGTTCATCAAGATTTTCTGCTATTTCTTCAACCTCCTTCATCCTATTGAATGATTTTCCTCCATATTTATACCCATTTACAGCGATCAAAACCTTTGGAGCTATTTGGGAAAACCGGTCAATTACCGAACTTGTTCCAAAATCAGGGGAAGTACTTGACCAGACCGCCCCAATAGAATTGGTTGCCAGGAAGGCAATGGTAGCTTCAGGAATGGTTGGAAGATATGCCACTACCCGATCCCCGGCTTTTACCCCTGACCGTAGAAGAAAGCTTCGGAAAGCTGCCACTTTCCATTTCAATTCCTGCCAACTGATTTCCTTAATCTCCTCCCCTTCTGAGGCATAAATAATAGCAGGATAATTATCTGTTTCATTTCTGAAAATATGTTCAGCATAATTTAAACTGGTACCACCAAACCATTGTGTATAGGGCATAGGGTCCTTTGACACAACCTCAGTAATGGGGGTTTTAGAGATTACTTTGAAGAATTTCCATATGGATTCCCAGAAATCAGCAATATGGTTCACAGACCAGCTCCATAATTCCTGATAATTTCCAAATTTCAAATCTTCATGCTTTTTTAACCATTGCATATAGGCAGAAAGAATTGAATTCTCAGCCATGGAATGGGAAGGTTCCCAAAGTATTTTAGGGGAATTTTTTCTCTCTGAACTCATTTCTGCTATTTATTAACAGCCTATATGCCGAGAAATGACCAATCTTTGAATTTCTGACGTGCCCTCTCCAATCTGAAGTATACGCTGGTCGCGATAAAATCGTTCAATGTCATAGTCTTTCATTAATCCATATCCTCCATGTATCTGGACCGCCTCATCAGTCACACTTTTCGCTATTTCAGAACAGTAGAGTTTTGACATTGCTGCTTCTTTCCCAAAAGGTTTCTCATTATCTTTTAACCAGCATGCTTTATACAAAAGATTCCTTGCTAATTCAATGCTTACTGCCATATCAGCCAGTTTAAATGCATTGGCCTGAAATTTGACAATTGGCTTTCCAAATTGTTTTCTTTCATGTGCATATTGCATGGCCATTTCAAAAGCACCCTGGGCAAGACCCAGCCCCATTGCGGCTATCGACAATCGCCCATTATCCAGCGTTTTCAACATAATGCGTGAACCGACTCCTACCTCACCCAGCAGATTCTTATACGGCACTACGCAATCGTCGAAATACAATTCACCAGTATCAGATGCACGCCACATCATTTTACCATGCATCGGGACCTGCTTAAATCCCGGAGTCTCTTTTTCAACCAATATGCATGTAAATTCCTTTTTTCCTTCCTTTTCACCTGAAACTACCTGGACGGTTGACCCAATTGAAATATTACTTGCTGAGTTTGTTATAAAGATTTTTGAACCATTTAAAATCCAGGAATCTCCTTTTCTAATTGCTGTAGTCTTGGTCCCGCGGGAATCGGAACCTGCATTGGCTTCAGTTAGTCCAAAACCCCAGAGAGAGTCTCCAGTGCATAAACGGGGAAGATAATTTAGCTTTTGTTCCTCGTTTCCGTAGTAATAGATGGGTCCAATACCTAGTGAATTCTGCGCGGCCAGGGTAGCTGCCTGCGAACTATCAACTCGAGCAAGCTCTTCAACAGCAATTATGTATGACAAGGTATCCATTCCCTGTCCACCATATTTTTCGGGCAAACACATTCCAAACAAACCCAGTTCTCCCATTTTTTTTGTTAGATCGCAGGAAAATTCTCCTTTTTCATCTAATTCTTTGGCTACAGGTTTTATTTCGCGTTCCGCAAAATCGCGAACAGTATCCCTGATCATTTTTTGTTCATCAGAAAGTTCTAAATCCATATTTAACATTTATTTTTTGAGAACAATTAATGTTTCATCCGCATCAATTGAGTCCCCCTCTTTCACATTAATTTTATCAATTTTTCCATCAAAAGGTGCCTGTAGGTGGTTTTCCATTTTCATTGCCTCGACCACAATAAGGGTATTCCCCTTTTGAACCAGCTTCTTTTCAGCAACATGCACCTTAATTACTTTGCCGGGCATTGGAGAAGAAATAATTCCCTGGTCCGGATCCTGCCCGGACACAGTCTCTGATTCCTCATCATTCGATAAGATATCTTCTCTGGTAACAACATATATGAACCCCTTATAACTTATATTGAACCTGGTTGGGTTCACCATAGAAACATAAAAACAGTAATCAGACCCCTCATGACCTAAAGTAATAGATTCGTTACTTAGTTCTTTAATACTGAAAAACATTAACTTATCATTAATATAAAATTGGGCATGATGGTTCTGAATTTGATCGACAATAACATTCTGAACTTGTCCGTTAGTGCAAATTTTTGGTTCCATTACATTTCTCCAATACCCAATTTTCTGCCAGATACTCTGCAACGATTCAGAGGCTATATTTTCCCTTCCATTTGAAAATAGAAAGGCCGCAATGGCAGGCTGGTATTCAGGTAATTCTCCCCTTTCTTTTTCGACCTTTTCTATCAACTCATCCGTGTACTGATCGCAATAGGCAGTAGATATCTGATTTTGAATATACGCTGAGTTTTTCAATACACTCTTCAGAAAAACAATGTTTGATTTAATTCCATGAATTGCATATTGATCGAGTGCTTCTACCATCATGTTCCTGGCTTGTTCACGGGTACTTCCATAGCAGATAAGCTTGGATATAAGTGGATCATAGGTACTCTCAACAGAGGTTGGACCATCTATGCCTGAATCAACCCTAATACCCAATCCTGAAGGCTCAGAATAAAGAATAATTTCGCCTGGAGAGGGCAAAAAACTATTTTCAGGGTCTTCAGCATATATCCTACATTCTATGGCGTGACCTTTTTGTTTTATTTCTTCTTGTTTAATATCAATTTCTTTACCAGCAGCAATCTTAATTTGTTCCTTCACAAGATCAATTCCTGTAACCAATTCAGTCACAGGATGTTCTACCTGAATCCTGGTATTCATTTCAAGGAAGTAATAATTCAGATTAGAATCCACCAGGAACTCAATGGTGCCGGCATTGCTATAGCCTATTTCTTTTGCTATTTGAACAGCTGCCTTTCCCATTTCATTTCTTAATTTATTAGTGAGAGTTACAGAAGGAGATTCTTCAATTATTTTCTGATATCGCCTTTGAATGGAACATTCCCGCTCAAAAAGATGTATCACATTCCCATGTTTATCTCCTAATACTTGTATCTCAATGTGCCTTGGGTTTTTAATATACTCTTCAATATAGACTGTTCCATCCCCAAAATAGGATTTTGCTTCCCTTGAAGTACTTTCCAGCCATTGATCTAATTCACTTATTTTATTAACAATTCGCATTCCCTTTCCGCCACCCCCTCCGGCAGCTTTCACCAATACAGGAAACCTAAGACTTTGGACACTTTTCTTTAAGGTATTAATATCACCGGTGACACCTTTAGTTACAGGTATTCCCAGTTTTGTGACAAAAGCTCGGGATTCTATCTTGTTTCCCATTAATCGGATTGCCCTGAAAGATGGCCCAATGAATACAATTCCTTCCTTTTCGCATGCCTGCACAAATTTCGGGTTTTCAGCTAAAAAACCATAACCCGGATGGATCGCTTCACATTCTGACAATTTTGCCAGCTGAATGATCTTTTTAATATTTAGATAGGTATCATTTAAATCATTTCCATCAAGAATAAACGACTCATCCGCCATTCGAATATGCAGTGCAGATTCATCTGCCGGGGTGCAGATTGCAACCGTCTGTATTCCAAGAGACCTCGCAGCCCGAATAACACGGACAGCTATTTCTCCCCTATTGGCAATGAGTATTTTTTTAAACAATTTCATATCAAAAAATCCTATCTTAATTTTTAAGGAAATTATATCGGTAAAAAATCAGCTCAATTTATTTCACCCATCCTGGTTTTCTTTTTTCCAAAAAAGCTGCCATTCCTTCCTGTCCTTCATCGGAAGCTCTAATTTCTGCAATTATCCGGGCAGTGGATTCCAGGGCCTGGTGTAATGATTCCTCATTGGTAATATTATAAAGCAAAGATTTACAATGGGTCACTGCTTTTGGACCGCTGGTCCTTAAAAGCTGAACAATAGAATGAATGTGATCCTCTAGTTCATTTGCGGGTAATGATTTGTTTACCAGCTTAAAATATTCTGCTTCCTTGCCATTTATTCTTTGTCCGGTAAGCATTAATTCACGTGCACCAAACTCTCCTACTCTTTTAACAACATAAGGAGAAATGCAGGCGGGCACTACACCAATTTTTACCTCACTAAGGCTGAATATTGTGTCGTTATCAGCAAATGCGAAATCACATGAGGCGAGCAGGCCATTTGCTCCACCTATTGCTGCTCCGTAAACCATTGCTATAGTAGGTTTCTTGCAGGTGTAAATGGTATAGAAACACTTCGATAGATTTAAGCTTTCCTGGTAGTTCTCTTTATAGGAATAGTCTGCCACATTTCGCATCCAGTTCAAATCGGCTCCGGCACAAAACGATTTACCGCGGCCCCGAAGGATAACAATTCGAACTCCAACCAGTTTATTGATAGACTCAAAACAGGTGATCAATTCAGAGATCATTACCTCATTAAAGGCATTATGAATTTCTGGTCTGTTCAGCCAGACAAGGGCAAGATCATCTTTTACCTCAAGTTCAATGGTCTTAAAGTTCATTTATTTAATTTCAATTTATTAACAATGGCAATTAAAATTTAATGGGTGGTAAAAACCTTTCTCTACCCCAAAGCAAAAACGGTTAAGCTTACATCCTGAATATCCCGTATTTGGTATTGGGATAAGGATTATTTAATGACATGGCAATACCCATAGCCACAACCTTACGTGTATCGACCGGATCTACAATCCCATCATCCCAAAGTCTTGATGTACTGTAATATATAGAGCCTTCTTCCTCATATTTTTTCAATATTTCCTCTTTTAACTTCTTCTTTTCAGCTGCTTGCATACGCTGGTTTTTTGCAGCCAATTGCTCCATCTTCACCTGAATTAAAACATCAGAGGCCTGCTCTCCTCCCATAACGGAAATCCTTGCATTTGGCCACATTAATAAAAGCCTCGGGTCATAAGCCCTTCCAGCCATGGCATAGTTTCCGGCCCCAAAAGACCCTCCAAAAACAACCGTAAATTTAGGCACCTCTGCATTGGCCACAGCATGAACAAATTTGGCTCCATCTTTTGCAATACCTCCATGCTCGTATTGCTTGCCAACAATAAAACCCGTTATATTCTGTAGGAAAAGAAGTGGAATATTTCTACTTGCGCACAACTCAATGAAATGCGTTCCTTTTAATGATGTCTCAGAAAACAATACCCCATTATTGGCAAGAATTCCAACTGGATATCCCATTATATTAGCGAAACCTGTAACCAGTGTGGGTGCATACTTTGCTTTGAACTCATGGAAGTAACTCCCATCGACAATACGGGCTATTATTTCCCTTGCATCCACTGGTTTTTTCAGGTCCACAGGAGCTATACCATACAATTCATAGGGATCATAATACGGATCCTCCACAGAAGATAATTGAAGACTTTGTTTCTTTTTGAATCCCAGGTTTTCAAATATATTCCTACAAATTTGCAATGCATGGCGATCGTTCTGAGCCAAATAATCTGCCACACCTGAAATGGATGTATGTACCTTTGCTCCGCCCAATTCTTCAGGGCTTACAATCTCTCCGGTGGCTGCTTTAACCAACGGAGGACCACCAATAAATATGGTGCCCTGATTTTTAACGATTATGGTTTCGTCACTCATGGCCGGAACATATGCACCACCAGCAGTACATGAACCCATTACAATCGAGATTTGTGGAATACCTAGGGCAGATAATCGAGCCTGGTTGTAGAAGAATCTTCCAAAATTATCCCTGTCTGCAAAAACTTTCGATTGTTCAGGCAGGAAAATTCCGCCTGAATCAACCATGTATACACAGGGCAAATGATTTTCAATCGCAATTTGCTGTGCTCTTAAATGTTTCTTTATGGTTTCCTTTATGTAGGTGCCTCCCTTAACAGTAGCATCATTGGCAATAATAATTGCCTCCTTTCCATGGATAACCCCTACCCCGGTAACTATGCCTGCCGACGGAAATTGGTTATTATACTCACCATATGCGGCGAGTGAAGATAGTTCAAGAAATGGTGTATTGGGATCGACCAACAGGTCAATTCTTTCCCGGGCAAGCAATTTACCTCTTTTTTTATGTCGCTCAACTGATTTTTCTGAAGCCCCATGAAGCGTTTCTTTTAAGACTTCCTGGTACTCTCCTAAAACTTTAAGAAACTTCTTTTTGTTATCCTTAAACTCTTTCGTATCTGTTTTGATATTCGATTTTAATCGGAACAAAATATTTGATTTATAATGACAAAGGTGTATCCAAATTAATTCTTACTAAATTTAAGTAAAATTTTTTATAAATTAGGCGTATGGATTTTATCATTCAGTTTTTTCCATAAATAACGTCAAATGCAATGCCCATGAAAATGGTTTCCATAGTTCAGTCAATTCATTGCTAATGGAATAAATAATTGAGATGCAGATTTTATATATAACTGATTAATAGATGTATAATTAAAATAACTAAAGTGAATTATCCGAAAAAAGTTACCATTGGAGACATTACTGTTAGGGATGGATTTCAACATGAAGAGAAATTTATTCCAACTGATGCAAAATTATGGCTTGCTGAGCAGCTAATCCTGGCTGGCTTGAAACATATTGAGCTCACAAACTTTGGAAACCCCAAAGGCATGCCCCAGTTTAAAGATGCCGACGATCTATTAAAAAGGATCAGGCAGAGTAAAAATGTGAAAGATCTTATAAATGGGGTTAGTTTGACGGCTATTACCATACGAGAGAGGGCTATCGAACGCGCTATACAGGCTCGTAAAGATGGGTATGGCCCTGACAGAATATTGGTAATGATATCTACTTCAGAATCGCACCACCGGACAAATTCAGGCTTAAGTATTAAGGAATATTGGAAAATGTGTGAAAAATGGATTCCCAGGGCGAGGGATGCAGGATTGAATGTAAATGGAACTGTCAGTACCATATGGGGCTGTCCTATTGAAGGGCCTACAGAGTTGGAGAAAGCCATTGAGTTTACGAAAAAATGGTTCGATATTGGTGCTACGGATGTTGAACATGCTGACCATGATGGTTCTGCCTCACCAGATCGTGTTTATAAATATTATTCCATGCTTCTCGATGCTTTTGGCAGTCCGGATAAACATATTGTACATTTGCATACCACAAGGGGTTGGGGACTGGCCAATGTGCTAGCTGCTCTACAGGCCGGAATGACCAACTACGAATCAACGATGGGAGGTATTGGAGGACAACCAGCCAATTTCGTTGATGGGGTTCCTGTTTCAGGCACAGGTGCATACTATTACAACGATCCTCTAAATGTTGGTTTAAATTCAACGGAAGACATGCTGGTAATGATGGATGAAATGGGAATTGATACCGGTATTGATATTGATAAGGTGCTGGAGATTGGCAAGATGGTTGAACGTATTGTTGGCCGCAAACTTCGTTCTGAAAGTATTCGAAATGGGAGAATCCCCAAAGAACTTACAGGCAGAAAATAGAATTAATTCCTAGTTGTAAATTTTGTATTTAAGTCTGATCTTGTGAATAGGTAAAAAACTTTATTCATGAGTTCGATCGTATTCTGCAATTTTCATTTTCACCATAGCTTCAGCATCATCATACATTTCCCTGATAAAATCATCGTGGAAATTAAAGATTCTCTCTTCAAAACTGAGTGTTTCCAGTCGGTCAAATAACATGGTTCTGGCTTTTTCAATGTCCTTACCATATATGTGGAATGAGTCTGCATGCCAGTTTAACCTGCCCAATTTAACCACTTTCCCTGTTCTTTTTGCTATTTCATCAGCTATGATTTCCTTGTTAAACTGAATAAAGCCAAACATGTTCATGAAGTTAGCTCCCCAGGCATCATTACTTCTAAACCGGATATTTGAATTCAGCCATTGTACCCCTTCATCATCCTCCAATATTCGGTACCATAGTGACTGCAGGCAGGGTGGGTCATAAACATTGAGATCAATATTTGGCATCCAGGTTATCATCTGTGCCTGACGTGTAAATGGTTGATCAATTAACTTTTGAATTACACTTTCAATTTGATTTATACTAAAACCCGCATCGAAACTATCTTTTTTATTCTCAGCATCCTTCCAATCTTTCCAGGAGCCATAATTTACCAATCGCCCATGATAAGTATATTCCCAACGGGTATCATCCGGGTCATTCATATTTTTTACCCAATGGTCCTTAAAACCCTTCAATTCCATCACATACTCCTTCAGGTCTTCAATTCCTCCCGGAAATGCTTTATGTATCATGGGGTCGCTCTCTGGCTCCAGAATGGTAATGTTCATAGTACAGTCCAGACTCAAAGGATCCCCTGGTTTATCGTATTGGGTTTTGAATCCAATTCCCTCATCATTTAGCTTTATAAGTGAATTTTCATAAGCTTTTGCCAGAGATTTCTCACATAAAGCTATAACCGGTATATTTTTCATTTTTATGTATTAATTGGGCAGAAATTATATGCTTAAATTTACCACTTTCTAACGGTTTTTATACTGATTTTTGGATTATTCCCAATAAGATTATTTCTGTAAAAAATACTCTCAGACTTTGTCTCATGTTAGCTGTGAAGTAAGAATGTACCCAATTTAGGATATCTTTGTTCGATATTCTCGGGATAATTATACCTAGAATGGCTAAAATTGCAAAGTGAAAATAAAATAACAATGCACAAAAACTTTATATTTTCCGGAATTGGTCATGCATATGGTGAGCATGCTATAACCAATGAAATTCTCGAAAAGGCAGTAAGAGATGGTAGGTTGGATGGTTTTGATGAGAAAAGAATTGCAGAAAATGAGTATTACCAGAAGTTCCGGCAGAAGCACCCTGCTACTTCCCCTTTTAAATATTTTGCTGGAGAAGTAATGGGCTTCGGAACCAGAAATCATGTGGCTCCATTTCCATCCACAAGAAAAAAGATTCTGGATTCAAAAAATGCGATTGATTTAGCGGTTGAGGCCATTGATCGGGCACTTAAAGATGCTGAAATCCATCCTGAAAATATTGATGGCTGGTTTATTAGTTCGGGCACCCCTCCTCTTCAGGCTCCCGGTATATCGTCCATTATTAAAGGATATTTTGCCAATTGGGACAATCAAACCCTCACCTCAACTATCACGTCAGCATGTGTTGGATTTAACATCAATCTTCAGCGTGCCATGGAATACGTTAAATGCAATCCCGGGACTAAGCATGTGGTAATTGCCCATTCAGATATTCTATCGAGCCTTTTAACAGAAACAACCAGTTTCGTACCCTATACCACCTTCGGTGACGGGGCAGCAGCTGTGGTACTCAGCCTGGCGGAGGGATCAGAAAAGGAAGGGGTTATTTCCATAGTAAATAAAGAAGATTTGAGAATGCTTGGAAACCTTGGAGCAAACAAAGATGGCAATCTATACATGAATCCCGGTAATGTAAAAAACACTGCTATATTTGATATTACTACCTCAACAAAGCAGGTTCTTGATGAAGCTGGGTGGTCTGTTGATGACATCGATTTATTTATTCCACACCAAACGGGTAATGCTATCGTGCACGGGGCAGCAAAAGAGCTTGATATCCCCATTCAAAAAGTATATCTTGATGTTCAATTGCAAAAAGGCAATATCTCCGGAGCATCTATTCCTGCCTCTTTATCAGAATTAAAACAAGCATCACGTTTACATCCCGGAATGAAAATTCATACGGCTACAGCAGGCTTGGGAGGTGAGTTTGGAGCATTTACCTACATTGTACCAAAGAATTCAAAGCCAAAAACATCAAGAATCAATCCATTTACTGAAAACCTGGTTCTGGTTACCGGAACTACAGGAGGTTTGGGTTACCAAGTAGCTAAAAACCTGGCAGATAAAGGTGCTCACCTAATACTTCAATACAACTCGAATGATCACAAAGCAAAAGCTCTTGCCAAAGAGCTAGATAAAATGAATACCAGGTATGAACTGATCAAGTCTGATTTTTCGCAACCGGAAGATGTTCTCAAAATGATAGATTACATTGATAAAAAATACGATCATCTTGATTACATGGTACATACTGCTGCCATATCAGGGAGCCTGAACAGGGCAAGTGATGTAACTGAAGCAGAAGTGAAAAAAGTGGCCCAGGTAAACCAGTTAGCCCCGGTTATGATCACAAAAGCCCTGGCCGATAAAGTGAATAAGGCAATATTATATGTAGGTTCAGTTGCCGAAGATGCACAGTTCTCTGGTTCATCCTCCTATGTTTCTTCAAAACAGGGTTTGCATGGATTTGCAGCTAGTTTTGCCGGGGAAGCCCATAGCAGGGGCGTTCGAAGCATTTATTATATGATTGGTGTGATGGATGGAGGTATGGCAGGACTCCTCACCAAAGATCAAATAAGAAAAGTAATGGCTGCAATAGGACAGAAAAACCTCGATTCACCCGCAGAAACAGCCGAAAAAGTAGTGAATTCCCTTGTACGACCAAAAATCATAAATACCTACGATAGGGCAGAAGGTATGCTGCTGGTAAGAAGAGATGGGTATAAATGGGAGAAAGAGAAGTAAGGATAATGAAAAGTGCCTGGAATGAGCTAAAGTGCCTAAAATGGCTAAAATGAATTAAAATTTTAAGTATTTATGTATGATGGAAAATTATATTTTCAGCGGAACGGGTCATGCTGTAGGGAAGTATACAGTTGATAATAAAGATATTGAACATGCCCTGGAAAAAGGATATTTAAAAGGGTTCAATACTGAACGTGTGAGAAATGGGAAAAATTACCAGGAATTTATTAAAAAGAATCCGGGAGTTAGTCCCTTTGAATATTTTGCAGGTCATAAAATGGGATTTCATACCCGCAGTCATGTGTCCCCTTTTCCCCCCAATAAAAATCAGATATCCACCCAGAGTGCTCTTGACCTTGGTGTGAAAGCCATTGAGAGGGCACTGTTAGACGCGGATGTGCATCCAAATGAAATCGGGGCATGGATTGTAAGCACAGTTTCTCCTCATGAGCAAGCTCCTGGTATTGCAGCCACAATAAAGGCCTTTTTTACTGAATATACCAACTTTACGCCCACCTATACACTGGCATCTGGTTGTACCGGATTTGCTGTAAATCTGCAGCGGGGAGTTGATTTTCTTATTTGCAATCCCGAAGTTCAACATGTGGTAGTTGCCCATACAGAAACCATGTCAAGCTTCCTTACCCGACTTACTGATTTTATTCCATTTGTTACTTTCGGTGATGCAGCCACTGCTGTTATACTTTCCAGGAAACAGGGAACAAAGAAAGAGGGAGTTATTTCCATAGTAAATTACCAGGATTTAAAAATGGTGGATTATGTTGGAGTAGATGGTGACTGGAACCTCTATATGAATAGTGGAGTGGTCAGGGAAAGGGCTATTGTCGATATTGTAAAAGCATCGAGAGATGCTTTGGAAGCATCAGGATGGAAAGCAGCAGACATCGATATTCTCGTACCGCATCAAACCGGTGATGCCATTTTACTATCAGCCTGCGATGAGCTGGAGTTTCCACATAACAAGCTTTACCGTGAAGTTCAGAAAAAACATGGAAATGTCTCAGGTCTCGGAATTCCTCTTGGATTCTCACTCCTTAAAGAGTCAGGTGAACTAAAACAGGGCATGAAAATATTAAGTCCAGCTGCTGGGGTTGGTGGTGAGTATGGTGCTTTTACTTATTCAGTACCAGAGCAAACTGAAAATAAGAATCATTTTGCAGTTGTAATGCGCACTCGACTTAAAGGAAAAACTGCACTTATTACCGGGGCAACTGGTGCTCTAGGAAGCGAAGTAGCAAAAGCCCTGGCTGATCGAGGATGTGAATTAGTGTTACACTATAATTCTAACGATGAAAAAGCTCAGGAGTTGGGAAAAGAACTGGAATCACGTAATATCCCATTTGCATTTTTAAAAGCCGACCTGAGCGATGAGTCAGAAGTAAATGACTTCAGTTCTACCGTGAAAAATAAGTATAAAAAATTAGACTACCTGGTTCATACGGCAGCTGTCACCGGGAGTCTTAGCCGGGCCAGTGAGGTGAGTCATGAGGAATTGTCGGAAGTATTGCAGATCAATCAATTTGCCCCCATTGCTATCTCAAAAGGCTTAAAAGATCTTATTTCTGATCAAGGAACCTTGCTTTATACCGGCTCTGTAGCTGAAATTGCTCAATTTAATGGCTCCTCGGCTTATGTGGCTTCCAAAAAGGGCCTCCATGGATTTGCGGCTAGCTTTGCAGGGGAAGCCAGAAGCGCAGGAATCCGAAGCATTTATTACATGATTGGTCTGTTCAATGGAGGAATGACAGATAAACTCAATCCGAAGCAAATTGATTCAGTCATGACCTCAGTTAACCAGGAAAAGATAGATAATGCTAATTCAGTGGCTGAAAGAATCGTCCGTTCACTTTATATTCCCAAAGTAATAAATACTACCGATAGTGATGAAGGAGTATTAGTAGTCAGAAAAGATGGATTTTTTCTATAATCAATAAAAGTAATTAGAAATTAGTTTGTGGAATTATTCCAATCTATGACTTAAGGATCTTCACATATAAAATTTCAGACATTCTGAAATTCATCCTTCAGCGTTTCGATTATTTTCGCAACCGGTTTAATCAAATTAATCGTTTCAACTGATTTTCCAGCCACCCATAAATTATTATAATTTCCTGGTTTAATGGATTTTTCTAACATTCTTATCCCCTTATTCATGGTTTCCATTTTACTCTCGGCAGTTGAATCAATTCCTTTAGTATTCTTTCGCTCTTCATCAGCCTTTTTAAGTCCTTTATAAAAGGGAGTATTAATAATCGAAACTGGAGCTCCTGATAAGCGTGAGGTCATAACAATATCTTCCCTTCCTGAACTAATAATAGCCTCTTTATATTCTTTACTTACTGGAGCCTCATCGCTGGCAATAAATAAGGTTCCTATAGACACACCTACTGCACCCAATGAAAGCATGGAAGCAATCCCCTTAGCATTTGCAATACCTCCTGCTGCTATTACTGGTTTATCAGGAAAGTTTTTCAGTAATGAAGGCACTAAGGTATTATTTGACT
>JASJGS010000008.1:0-68538 GCA_033791445.1 Bacteroidales bacterium
GTACACTCTTTATGGCGCGGACTTGCACCGATGACAGCTCCATTAGCTCGATTGTCTCGGCTGTATTTGTATGATACGTGTATTCAAAATTGCCAATATCAAGTGTCATCATTTTATCCTCCGCTAATGTCACCGGGTCAAGATCTTTAAGCATCTCTTCAACTATCACTGATTCAAATGATTTTGGAGGAGGTTTATCAGGATTGACTGTCTTCAGGAGTGTCCAGTTGATGACACAGAAAGCTATCACTGCAAAAAGATAGAATGAAAGCTCAAGGGGAGAGGGAAGCCTTCTTTTAGATCTTTTAGCGATTCTCATGGATTGATCTCCTGTCTGTCAGCATTGATATTACAAATGTACATAACAGGGAGAGATTGATCTAACAATAATTTATTTAAGATTAACATTTTTGTAACAAGTTCAGTCCACAAACCTGTTCCGAATATGTTTTAAGGAGTCTTCCCTGCCAGCTTTAGCAGGAAGCTGTATTCAAAAGCTACCTCCTTCAGGTATTCAAAGCGGCCGGAAGCACCCCCGTGGCCCGCCTCCATGTTGGTTTTCAAGAGCAACAGCTTATCATCCGTCTTCAGATCACGCAGCCTGGCTACCCATTTGGCTGGTTCCCAGTATTGAACCTGCGAATCCCAATAGCCTGTTGTAACAAGAATATTTGGATAATTCATTTCCTGTACATTGTCATAGGGAGAATAAGAGAGCATATAATCGTAATATTCCTCAATCTCTGGATTTCCCCATTCATCCCACTCACCAGTGGTTAAGGGAATAGAAGCATCCTGCATGGTACTAACCACATCAACAAAGGGTACGGCTGCCACAATTCCTTTATACAAATCAGGACGCATATTCACGATAGCTCCCACAAGTAGACCTCCAGCACTGCCACCCAGGGCAAAAAGTTTATCGGTGTCGGTATAATTTTTATCTACCAGATATTGTGCGCAGGTATTGAAGTCTGTAAATGTATTTATCTTTTTTAATAATTTACCGTCTTCGTACCACCAGCGTCCCATTTCCATTCCACCACGAATATGTGCAATAGCATAAATAAATCCCCTATCAAGCAAACTTAACCTGTCTGACCTGAAAGAGGCATCCATAGAAGCACCATACGATCCATATCCATAGATTAGGGCCGGGTTGGTACCATCCAATATAATTCCTTTTTTATAAACGATTGAGATGGGTACCTCCACTCCATCGTCGGCCATAGCATACAAACGCTTTGATTCGTAATTAGTCTTATCAAAATCACCAAGGACTTCCTCTTCTTTTAATAGTGTCTTCTCTTTGGTGACCATATTATAATCAAATGTTGAATAGGGAGTAGTAAGTGATGAATAACCATAGCGCAAAATATCAGTATTAAACTCAGGATTAATCGAAAACCGGGCACTATAGGTTTCTTCCCCAAAATCAAGGTAATAATCCACATCCTTCCAATTCATCACCCTCAGGTTTGTTAAACCTCTTATTCTCTCACTAATAACAAAAAAGTTTTTGAAAATTTCAAAGCTTTGAAAAAGTACATCATCGCGGTGAGGAATCACATCTACCCAGTTATCTTTAGTGGTTTTTGTTATGGGTGTTTTCATCAACTTAAAGTTCTTTGCCCCATCTATATTGGTCCGAACATAAAAGTCACTTCCATAATGGTCAATATCGTACTCAAGATCTTTTTCCCGGGCCTGGAATATCCTGAATGTACCGGTTGGGTTATTCGCCTCAAGGATTCTATATTCTGAAGAAAGTGTCTGAGATGAAGCTATTACCAGGAACTTTTTCGATTTCGTCTTATAAACATAGGTGTTAAAGGTTTCATCCTGCTCATAGTACACCTCCTGCGGAGCCTTATCTCCTAATTTGTATAAATTGATTCTGTCTGACCTCAAAGTTTGCTCATCCTTGGTGGAGAATAAGACCGTTTTATTATCGTTGGCCCAGGTTACGCGCCCTGTTGTATTTGGAATTACATCTGAAAGCAATTTCCCTGTTTCAAGGCTCATAAAATAAATGGTATATCGACGCCGACTCACTGTATCAACTCCATAGGCCAGTAATTTGTTATCTTCACTGATACTCATTCCTGCAATCTGATAATAATCATAACCCTCTGCCAGGATATTTACATTCAGGATTATTTCCTCTTCAGCATCAAGGTTTCCTTTTTTTCTGCAATAAATAGGATATTCCTGTCCCTCTTCATAGCGGGAATAATAAAAATACCCGTTTTCTTTATAGGGTACTGATTCATCATCTTGCTTTATCCTGCCCACAATTTCATCAAACAAGCTTTCCTGAAAGGGAACAGTATGCTCCAGCATTTTATCTTTGTATGCATTTTCGGCATTCAGGTAATCAATTACCTTGTTCGTTTGCTCATCAGGATTCTCGTCATTTTTCTGCTCATCTGAAAGACGCATCCAGAAATAATCGTCCACACGAGTATCGTTATGGGCGACCAGCTCCTTAGAAATTTTCTCAGCAACAGGTGGCTCCACTTCAACTGTTTTCTTTGTTGAACAGGACCAGGTCAATAAAAACATACCCAGGAACAAGCCATTTAAGGCTAGGGATAAGTAACTTTTCTTTTTCATTTTTCAACTCTTTGTTTATTATAAATTTGATCATTAGAAATCGAGTATAATAAAGATTCCGGCAACAGGATTAAACCTGGTAACATAGCCTGAATCCTCTATTGGTTCATTAATTGGAACAACATCGGGTTC
Source organism: Bacteroidales bacterium (assembly GCA_033791445.1). Classification (GTDB taxonomy): domain Bacteria; phylum Bacteroidota; class Bacteroidia; order Bacteroidales; family VadinHA17; genus JANTGF01. The sequence goes on from JASJGS010000008.1 coordinate 2,749, forward strand.
CCAGTAATATCGGGTTCCACTTTCCCAAACCATAAGGAAATCGAAACTCAGTTCAAAAGCAATCGAGAGAGGTGTTGGTGTCTTAAATAATATTCCGGCAACTGGTGATACACCAACTCCAAAATAATTCATTTTGAAATTCTCAAAACTAGGTTGTGCTCGATCATCATTTTCCTGATCAGACTTCCCCCATAAAATTTTCAAATCTGCTGCCACGTAAGGCCTTAGCCATTGAGTTAAAAATTCCCTCTGGTAACCAACAGCAAATTCAATTTCAGAAAAATTACCTACAGATTCAGTATCTTGATCACTCACTTCATCCAGTTTCTGAAAATAATTAAAACTGGATCGAACAAAGTTTTTTGTATTGAAACGTCTTTTATAACTAATTCCCTGAAAATAATAAGGATAGTACTTTTGTCCACCCTTCACTACTTGTCTTTCCTTCACACTGAACAAATTAAATGAAAGCTCGTTCAGGTCTAATTCAATATGTTGGTTTTGACCAAATAAAGGACATGTTAATAATATAGTACTTGCAATAATAAATATATACTTCATGCAAAGCTTTTACCAAAAGTAAAAATAGCATTTTAATTTAAAACTATTTTCCATCTGGAAACAATAAGCTCATTTCTATTTGATTTCCATTCCGTCAAAATTCTTTTTCAACCTGACTATTGGCCAGACCAAAAGCAACATAACTGAAACAACTACCAACCCCCAACTCACTCCAAATTTGTCAGCTAAAAAACCGATCAAAGGAGCCAGAATAGCCGCAAAAATACCTGTATTCTGAGATTCAACTGAAAGGGAGGTTGCCAGGATATTATTATTGGTCAGACTGGCAATATAGGATACACCAATCGGTTTCCTAATATTCTGAATCATGAAAATACCCATAAAAAGAATCAAGGAGATAATTGATAGTAAGGAAAAAGAATCAGAATACAGAACTCCACTAAGGAAACCAAATAGCAATCCAATAAGCAAGGATCCATTTAAAACAACAGCCAGATTACCAGAACGATCTGCAATAAATCCTGATTTTCTGGAAGCAAAAGAGGATAAAAGATAAATTCCTGCATATGAAAACCCAATTACAAGAGCAGATATATTTTCCTTTGGAAGGATCGTATCGTGAGGATAAAATAATATCAGGCTAAAAAGTAATGGTTGGATGTAATCCTTAATAGCTCTAAAATATCCACTAAAAAGGGAAATATTAACAAAGGGTTTTAAGTAAATACCCTTTCTAAACGTGAGGAAAATCTCGCCAAATACTGCTTTAAGATTATTCAGATACGATTTTCCATCCAAACTCTTTTGAAAACCCTCCAGTTCTTTGGGATAAGTAAGTACCAGGATAAGATCTAAAACATAGGGTATTATAGAAAATAAAAATATATACCTAAAACTACCCGTATATAAGACAAGAAATGCGGCTAGAATGGAAGAAAGTGCTGATCCCATTTGTGACCATGACCTGGTATGACCATAATAGTGAACTTTTTGATCTCTCAACTTATGCAATGACAGGTATTCAAAAATCAAGGATTTATGAGTTCCCGTGCGAAAAGCATCTCCAAAAGAGAAAAGCAACATAGCAAGAATAAATGCCAGGTAGGAGTTTCCGGCAAAAAATACAATAAAGGAAATAATGTAGGATATAAAAGAGAGTACAAGAGTTCTTCTTCTGCCAAATGCATCAGCAAGAATCCCGGTTGGTATTTCCAACAGATTCCTTGAAATTTCCCGTGTTGTTATCAGTACCCCAATTTGCAAAAAACTTAAACCTTTTTCAAGAAAAAACAGGTACAAAAAAGGTTCAAAAAATCGTAGGTTTTTTAGAAACCCGTACATGCAAAACTTATAATACTGGATATTCTTTTTAAAAGTCACACTCATTACAAGCAGGTTTTAAAATACGAAATTAGAAAACTAAATTAATGAGAATTTCCATGCATTTGTAAGTTTAGAATTATCTATATTTACATGACATCAAATATATTCTTAATAAAACAATGTTAACAATAATTTCCCCTGCAAAAAGACTTGAATTAGAGAACCTACCGCCAGTTTACAACTATACTATCCCAGATTTCCTGGAACAAAGTGAAAAGCTAATCAAAAAATTGAGGACACTCAGCCAGAAAAAAATCGCAAAAATGATGGATCTGAGTGATGATCTGGTCCGTTTAAATATAGAAAGATATGCCGGTTGGCATCTTCCTTTTTCCGGAGAGAACGCCTTTCAAACCATACATACTTTCCAGGGTGATGTATATAGAAAACTGGATGCCGAAAGTTTAATAAATTCAGATCTTGATTTTGCACAAGAACACCTTAGAATATTATCCGGCCTCTATGGTATCCTTCGCCCATTGGATCTAATTCAACCTTACCGACTCGAAATGGGTACTAAATTGGCTTACAGACAGAAAAAGAATCTATATGAATTCTGGGGCAATACAATATCAGATTATATTAATGAGCTGCTAGAAAAGCAAGAATTGAAGGTATTGATCAATCTGGCCTCAAATGAATATTTTAAATCAGTTAAACCAAGGCAGATCAAGGCTCCAATAATAACTCCAGTTTTCAAAGATTTTAAGAATGGCCAATATAAAGTATTGTTTTTATATGCAAAATATGCCCGTGGTTTGATGACCCGATTTATAATTGAAAACAGAATTAATACACCGGAAGAACTGAAACTATTTGATAAGGAGGGTTATTCATATGACGTGAACCTCTCCACTAATACAGAATGGGTATTTACCCGGTAAGATAAGAATTTGATAAATTCAATTCAAAACTACCTGATATACAGACTTTAGGATATCTATTTCAAGAAACATATATAAATGAAAAGCTTTTTTGTGCGTACTGTTTTTTTTTATATTTTTATCACTGAATATTAAAATACTAACAACCTAGAAAATCACATAGAATAAAGTAGTGGAAATCGTTGACCTCACTTACATCCGTGAAATGTCTGGTGATAGCCAGGATATTATTAAGGAAATGATCCAAATCTTCCTTGAACAGGTACCTGAGTTCCTTGAGGAAATGAACTCATGTCATTCAAAAGAAGACTGGCACAACCTTGGTATGATTGCACACAAAGCAAAATCATCTGTAGCAATTATGGGGATGACAAAGGAGTCTGATGATCTCAGAACTCTTGAAATATTAGCGAGAGAAGGAAAAGAAGCAGAAAAGTATCTTCCAATTATTGAATCTTTTGAAGAAAGTTGTAACAAAGCTGTTAAAGAGCTAAAAATAGTATTAAATACCTGAAAATAAAATGACTGATATGAAGATTATGAACTCAGAAAAGTTGGATGACGTAGTTGTTGCATCATTTGATGAAAACGTTTCAAAATTCAATGCACTGGTAACGGAAGACGTAAAGAAAGACATTACAAGCTTATATGCTAAATCAGGCACAAAGCTTGCTCTTAACCTGGATGGTATAAGATATATTGACAGTACTGGTTTTGGGGTTTTTCTTTCAGCTTTGAAAACTGCAAGAAATACATCCGGACATTTTAAGATTTACAATGTAAAACCAGATGTTTATGATCTCTTTAAACTTTTGCAGCTGCATAATGTGTTTGAGATATATGACAATCTGGAAGATTGCCTGAATAGTTTTAATTAAAACAAAAAACGGCTCTATGAGCCGTTTTTTTTCATCTATATCGTATCTAGCTAGTTTTCTTCTTCAGCCTTAAAGACCAACTGTCCATTTTCTTCATCTACCCTTATTGTCTTGGCATTTTCCAATTCTCCACCAATAATTTCCCGGGCCAATTCGTTCAATAGTTTTCTTTGAATAGCTCGTTTTATGGGTCTTGCTCCAAATTGAGGATCATAACCAGTTTTTGAAATATATTCTAAAGCTTTATCGCTTAGAATTAATTCAACACCATTCTTCTTAAGCTTTTCTGCCACCTCTAGAATCTGGATTTTAGTAATTTTTTGCACTTCATCAAAAGTCAAGGGTAGGAACATTATTGTTTCATCAACACGATTTAGGAATTCTGGTCGGATTGATTTCTTCAACAATTCGTCAATTTGTACCTTCGTTTTATCAATTACCTCTTCCCTGTTATCAGGTGTTAAACCAGCAAGGTTCTCCTGAATTATATGTGAACCAATGTTGGAGGTCATGATAATGATAGTATTCTTAAAATTCACTACTCTTCCCTTATTGTCAGTCAGACGTCCATCATCAAGAACCTGCAACAAAATGTTGAATACATCGGGATGTGCTTTTTCAATCTCATCCAGTAATACTACTGAGTATGGCTTTCTCCGGACTGCCTCAGTCAACTGTCCGCCCTCATCATATCCCACATAGCCTGGAGGAGCACCAACAAGCCTGGATACAGAATGTTTTTCCTGATATTCCGACATATCGATCCGGGTTATCAGGTTTTCATCACTAAACAAGAATTCGGCCAGAGCTTTTGCGAGTTCAGTTTTTCCCACGCCTGTAGTTCCAAGGAAAATAAAGGATCCAATAGGCCTGTTTACATCTTGTAATCCTGCCCTATTCCTTCTCACCGCATCAGAAATTGCCGCCAAGGCCTCCTCCTGACCAATCACACGTTTGTGGAGTTCTTTTTCAAGTGATAAAAGCTTTTCTCTTTCCGATTTAAGCATGCTACGAACAGGTATTCCAGTCCATCTTGATACCACTTCTGCAATATCCTCATATCCAACTTCCTCCTTTATCATAGAGGATTCCCCCTGCATTTTCACCAATTCTTCCTGTAAGCGAACATTTTCCTGCTCAGTTTCCCTTACTTTGCCATATCGAATTTCGGCGACTCTTCCATAATCACCATTTCTTTCTGCCTGTTCAGCATCGAGCCTGAAATCTTCCAGAGCCTGCTTATTTTTCTGAATCGCATCAATAATATCTTTCTCAGATTGCCATTTTGCCCTAAGCTTTGTATTCTCTTCATTTAAATCAGCGATTTCTTTAGCAAGCTTCTTGGTTCTTTCAGAGCTACCTTCTCTTTTAATAGCCTCTCGTTCAATCTCAAGTTGCTTAACCTTTCTGTCAATTTCATCAATTTCAGCTGGCACCGAATTCATTTCAAGTCTCAACTTTGAAGCAGCTTCATCAACAAGGTCAATAGCCTTGTCGGGTAGGAATCTATCGGTAATATACCTGTTTGATAGCTCCGCTGCAGCAATAATTGCTTCATCCTTAATCCTTACCTTATGATGATTCTCATACCTTTCCTTTAAACCTCTGAGAATAGAAATGGCACTCTCAACATTAGGCTCATCCACCATTACTTTTTGAAACCTACGTTCCAATGCCTTATCTTTTTCAAAGTACTTCTGGTATTCATCCAGAGTAGTTGCACCAATTGACTTCAATTCACCGCGAGCAAGAGCTGGCTTCAAAATATTAGCAGCATCCATAGCTCCCTCACTCTTTCCGGCACCTATCAGGGTGTGAATCTCATCAATAAATAATATTATTTCTCCCTGAGCTGAAACAACTTCTTTAACAACAGATTTCAATCTTTCTTCAAACTCCCCTTTATATTTGGCACCGGCTACCAGGGCAGCCATATCCAGGGAAAACACCTGCTTTGATTTCAGGTTTTCTGGAACATCGCCTCTAATAATGCGATATGCCAGTCCTTCTGCAATAGCCGTTTTTCCAACTCCTGGCTCTCCGATTAATATTGGATTATTTTTAGTTCTTCTAGACAGAATTTGCAAAATCCTTCGTATTTCTTCATCGCGGCCAATAACCGGATCTAGCTTCCCGGTCTCTGCCATTTCATTAAGGTTTATCGCAAATCTATTCAGTGAATTAAAAGTATCCTCAGCGGTTTGACTGTCAACCTTCGATCCTTTTCTTAAATCTTTTATAGCCAGTTTCATTTCATTTTCGGTAAAACCACTGTCCTTCATCATCTGTGAAACCTGATCACCAGAAGAAAGAACTCCCAGATACATTAACTCCAATGAAACAAACTGATCACCAAAATCTTTTGCAAAGCGCGTAGCCTTTTGAAGACTCCTGTTGGCATCTTTTGAAAGATATGGATCGCCACCAGATACTTTTGGGTAGGACTCAATGATTTTTGTAAGAGTACTTTCAAAAACAGGAATATTCACATTCAGTTTTTTCATCAAAAAATGGCTGACATTTTCTCCCTGCATGATCATACCTTTCAGCAGGTGACCATTCTCAATGGCCTGCTGCTGATTGCCTTCAGCTATAGTAAAAGCCTGCTGAATGGCTTCTTGTGATTTTATAGTAAAATTATTTAAATTCATATAATACTCTCCGTTCTTTAATAATGTAATAATTGTGTTAATACCATTGGTCAAATATTACACCAAATTTTAAAACCAATCTGGACGTGTTATAATAACATGCTTTTCATAATTTAGCTGCCATTATGGCATATCACACTTGCTATATTCTTAAGCATCTAGCTAAATTAGGATATATTTTTTGTTCAGTAGAATATAAGACTTGAAAATCCGTTTTTTTGTTAACTAGAAAAATCCTATTTTAAACCTGTGAATTATTCCATAAAAAATATAAATAAGTTTTTAATAATTAGCATGGTGGTTGGGCTATTCCTGGGCGGAACTCCAAATTCACTAAGAGCTCAGAGTGAACTTAATAGTCTTAGTTTTGTGGACTCTGAAGATAATAAGGTTACTCTACCCTTCCAGTTTATCAGTAACCTGATCATAATTCCCGTTTTAATAAATAACTCTGACTCCCTGTATTTTATCCTTGATACAGGCTTAAATATTTCTATACTTACTGAGTTGTCTATGGGAGATAGTCTTTCATTAAATTATACGAAGCAAGTAAAACTATCTGGCCTGGGTAAAGGGGATCCTATCAATGCACTTCATTCCTATGGCAACACTTTCAGGATTTCAAGTGTAAAGGGCAACTATCAGCATATATATATTATTCTGCAAAATGTCTTTAATCTATCCTCCATGCTGGGTACAAGGGTGCATGGACTTATAGGATACAACCTCTTTAAAGAGTTTGTTGTTGAACTTAATTTTGAGAAAAAAGAAATTACGCTCCATAGACCTGATTCATATCGACTTAAACATTCCCGAAAATCAAAAATAATTCCAATTATACTTGACAATACCAAGCCATACGTATATGCTACAGTAAGGCAGGTGACCGGCGAAGAAGTAAAGGTTAAGTTACTTCTGGATACAGGAGCAAGCCATTCCCTTTGGCTGGACACACAGTCTGATCCAGACTTACATACCCCTGATGAAGTACGGGTAGCCTATCTGGGTACAGGTCTTAATGGAGAAATTAATGGTTTAATGGGACGGATTAAAGAGTTTACACTGGGTGATTTTACTTTTGAGTCTCCCATAGTCGCTTATCCGGATTCATCATCTGCAAGTTCTGCATTTGGACTGGACGGCAGAAATGGAAGCCTTGGTTCAGAAATTCTAAGAAGGTTCCATATAGTAATTGACTATCCACACAGTCAGATCATCTTAAGGCCTAACAAATATTATAAGGAGCAATTTAAATTAAACAGAACTGGAATTGAAGTAGTCTCCCCTATTCCAGGCTTCCCATACTATACCGTTTCAAGTATCAGAAAAGATTCACCAGGTTATTATGCCGGACTTAAAGCAGGTGATATTTTATACTCAATAAATCACAGGACTGATAAGAGCCTATCTATTAACCATATATACGAATATTTCCAGGGAAAACCCGGAAGGAAGTTGAAGGTTGTAGTCATAAGGAACAACCTGAAGTTTGTAACATACCTTTATCTCGAAAAATATATTTAATCTCTTTTTTACATGTCTAAAATTTTATGGAAACCCGGCACCATGATTTATCCACTTCCTGCCGTAATGGTAAGTTGTGGTCATAATGAAGAAGAATACAACATTATAACCATAGCCTGGACAGGGACCATATCCAGCGATCCTCCCATGTGCTTTATTTCTGTACGGCCTCAAAGGCACTCTTATGAAATAATAAAACGAACTGGTGAGTTTGTTATTAACCTTACGACATTAGAACTTGCCAGGGCTACCGATTGGTGCGGAGTAAGATCCGGGAAAAAATACAATAAATTTAGAGAAATGAATCTAACTCCGGAGAAAGCCGAATTCGTTTCTGCCCCCTTAATTAAAGAATCTCCCGTTAATATTGAGTGCAAAGTCACTGAGATAAAACCTCTTGGAGTACACCATATGTTTATGGCCAATATTCTGGCCATTCATGGAGATGAGAAATACATGAATAAAGAAACCGGCGCCTTTCAATTTGACAAGGCACAACCCATATGTTATTCACATGGTAAATATTATGAGCTGGGGAAATTTATCGGGAAATTTGGATTTTCTGTAATGAAAAAGAAGAAAAAAAAGAAAAACTCAAGCTAAGCAATTATATTTTACTTCCTTTCCATTTCCCGCTTCTTAAATAAAAGAAGGATAATATTATCAGAAGAGAGCCATACACAAATTCAGCTGTCCACATTTGAGTTACATTTGCGTTAAAATACTTCAAAATAGAAAAACTATATACAAGGTAAACTACGAGAGCAACAAGTTCAAGTAACATGGAAACATTCGTTTTTCCCGTTCCTGACACCCCATTAAATAGTATAAATCCAGTGGAAATAACCAATGAACTTCCACTGACCACATACAAGACCGGAATAGAGTCTTTTACCAGGCTTAAGTCGTTTGTATAAATCAACAATACTGATTCTGGGGAGATCAATACAATGGCAACTATCGCCAAAACGCTAAAAAAACTCAGGTGAACAACCTTACGCACAACTTTCATCACATCCTCTGGCCTCCCCTGCCCTATTACCCAGCTAACCAAGGTATTTGTAGCAGATGCAAAGCCCCATATAGGTAGCATAAACACCACATAAATCGATCGGATTATATTTGAAATGGCAAGGGAATGCTCGCCCATACTTTCTACTAACAAGAAAAATATGAACCAAACAGAGATAGAAAAAAAGTTTTGAAACATTACAGGTGTCGAAACCCGAATAATTCTGAAGTACAATTTTTTACTAAATGTTTTAAAGTGAAAAATATTGTAGGGCAGCAACTTTTTATCACTTCTAACATATAAGATAAAGGTGGTAGTCGCAGCAATTTCAGCCATAACTGAAGCGATGGCAGCACCCTCCACTCCATGGGCAGCAAATCCCAATTTCCCAAATATGAGTATATAATCTAGAAATATGTTCACCACAGCCATGGAAACTGTAGTAATTGTAATAATTTTTGTTCGGCCAATTCCAATATAAAGGGCCCTGAATGCCATATTCAGAAAGGCGAAAAAGATTCCAAACAAGCGATAATTTAGAAACTGTTTTGAAGCTTCAAGGATATTCTCTGACTTTAATATAAAACCAAGAAAATAATCAGCAAAGAAGTGCATCAAAAGAAAAAGAATAATAGAAATAGGAATCAAGAAATAGAGTGCATGCTCAATTACTGCCCCGATTTGTCCAACATTTCCTTCACCATATCTTCTTGAAACAATAATCTGTGTTCCAATAGCAAATCCCCAACCAAGCATAATCACAGCCAGATAGAAAATTCCTCCAATAGCAGAAGCTCCTAAGGCAACCTCACCTACTCTTCCTAAAAAGGCTGTATCGGTTACCGTGATAATATTTTGAGCTACACTACCCAGGATAATAGGCCATGCAATATTCCAAATCCTTCTATATGTAATTTTATTATCCAAGTAAAATAATGAGAAATCAGTTACTAAAATGTGTATTAAAAGGAAGGAATAATCAGCACCTAGAGCTTGTCCTCAAAGTACTCACTTACCTTTCTCATAAGATGAAGGCGGTCTTTTCCCCGCACGTTATGAGGATGTCCGGGATAAACAAAGAAATCAATCTGTATTCCCTCTTTTACACATTCCCGAAGGAAGGTAAAACTATTTTGCATTACTACCGTCGAATCCATAGCTCCATGGATAATTAGAAGACTCCCATCAAGATTATTAACATAATTCTTCAAAGTGGAATTTTTATAACCTTCTGGATTTTCTTCTGGCATATCCATATATCTTTCCCCATACATAACTTCGTAATACTTCCAATCAGTTACCGGTCCGCCAGCCACTGCTACTTCAAATACACCAGGATACTGAAGCATCAAATTGGTGGTCATAAAACCCCCATAACTCCAGCCATGAACACCCATCTTGCTTTGATCAACCCATGGGAGGCTCTTCAAATATTCCACACCTGCCATCTGATCCTTCATTTCAAGAACTCCTAATTGTCGGTGTATACTGCTTTCAAATTCAAAGCCCCTACCCTGGGTACCTCGGTTGTCAAGTGTAAAGGCAATATACCCATTCTGCGCCATGTAATGTTGCCACATACGTGAACCGCCCAACCATGAATTCGTTACAAGTTGTGAATGGGGTCCTCCATAAACATACACAATAACCGGATACGTCTTTTTAGGATCAAAATTTACAGGCTTTATCATACGATAATACAAATCAGGTTGAGTTGCATTGCCATTTATTCTTGAAACTTCAATTTCTCCCATAGTGTAATTTTCAAAGGGATTGGGAGCTGACAAAAGTTCTTTTAATTGCTTGCCAGTACTTTTTAATAAATCTATATTTCGTGGAACATGGATACTTGAATATGAATCAATTATATATTTCCCATTAGAACTTAACAATCCATTGTGAGTACCCTCTTCAGAGCTAATCTTTTCTATCTTTCCATTGGACAGTTGGACACTATATATGTGCCTTTCTATTGGACTCGCCTGAGTAGACACATAAAACATCTTCTTTTCCTTAGCATCAATTCCAATCACCCTGGTAACATCGAAATTGCCTGCAGTCACCTGTTTTTCCAATTGCCCATTAATATTGTACAGGTAAACATGATTGTATCCATCTCTCCTGCTCTCCCAGATAAAATGACCTGGATTTTTCCTCATAAACTGCATAGGTTTTAGAGGTTCGACATATTTAGGATGTTTTTCTTCAAACAATGTTTCAACAAAACTCCCATCCTCTGCTTTGTATTTGTTTAACTTCAGGTGGTTCTGACCTCTATTTAATACAGCTATGTATATGTACTTTTCATTTGGCCCCCAGGCCACGTTAGTCAGGTATTGCTCCTTTGGCCCTTCGGTTTTTACCTGCCAGCTCTTATCAGCATTTATATCGTAAATCCATAATGTAACCTCTTCACTTTTCATCCCAGCCATCGGGTATTTTATATTTTCCACCTCGGCTATCCTGGTTTCCATATTCACAAGAGGATAATCTGACACCATAGATTCATCTTTCTTATAATAGGCCAGGTAATTTCCACTTGGCGACCAAAAAGTACCTTTACTAATTCCAAATTCATTTCTATGTACTGTTTGTCCGTTCACCACGCCAGGTTTATTTTCATGAGTAACCTGTATATCCCCTTTGTTGGATATTTGGACAAAAAGATTGCTTCCAATGGTATAGGAAACTGCCAATTCGCCAATGTCCAAATTGCTCGATTCTTTGGGCAAAACCTGATGCCTTGCAATTTTATTTTCTAGAAGATCAACATCAAAAAACATTTTCCCCATACGAAAACGTAGCTTATTCTGAGCGATCCAGGTAGATGAAGGAAAATAATCAACTTTTTCTTTCTCCGTACCGACAAGAACTTCATTAATTCCATTCTTTGTAATCAATACCGATTGCTCTGATGAAGAAACACTCTGAATTAGGAGTGAATCTTTTTTCCGCCAGCTAAAAGAATCTGTTTCTGGACGCCACTGCAACTGGCTCAAGTTCTCTACTCTAAATTTTGTATAAGCGCCTAAAATGGCATCTTCCAGAGTAATCTCACTTTTTTGTGCTTGCACAATCGGATGGAGAAATGTCAGAACCAGTATTAAGCTTAAAGAATTACGAAATAGTTTCCTCATCATATTATTTTTTGAAGTTTGGATGAATCAAAATAGCATCCCAAAATTATAATTTTTCAGCAATTGTTTTGAGATTAAATTATTCGTAATAATAAGCTGATAAAAATATAACCTCATTGAATTTTATCCGTATGATATATAGATCTTTAAATAACTGAATTATAGAAAGTAAAATAATATATTTTTGATTAAAATACTAAAGCTATCTATTTCTGTTTCTTGATTTTAGAAAAACGAAACCCTTATCAACCCATCAAATATATTTTTTGACCTTAGTTAGAATATGAGTGAAAAGATTCTGAAAGCCTTAATGCAGTTATTTGCAATAATTGCCCACCCTGAAAGTAATGAGGGTGATAGAAGGACTATTGTGGAATCTTTTTTAATGCGACAACTGAACAAAGAGCTCACTCAGGAATATCTGGAAGATTTTGATTCCTATTATAAAACACACCAGGAAAAACATAGGGCAAAAAATAAGGAAAGGGCTGTTCTTTCTGCCAGTTCAGTAAAGGTTCTCAAGATAGGTACAGAAATTAACGAAGAACTTACTCAAAATCAGAAAATAATTGTTTTATTCCAGTTGTTAGAATTCTCTAGTTCAGAAGCCGGAACCATAACTGAACAGGAACTGGAGTTCATTAAAACATTATCTGAAACTTTTAATATTAATCCTACTGAGTTCGCAGAACTCAGAGATTTTGTTTTAAACCAACCTAACCAGATACCAATAAGCCCAAGCATTCTGGTAATTGACCACCGGAAAAAGGCTCCAGCCAAACTTGTAAAACACGTTTATTCTCCTGGCTTTGGTAGCCAGATTTGGATTTTGCAGATTTCATCTGCAGGGATGTATCTACTAAAGTATTCGGGTGAGCAGGAACTATATTTAAACAGTCAGTTACTTCAGAAGGAAAAGGTTTATGTATTTAATACCGGGGCATCAATCCGGGACCGGAAAACCAAACCGATTTATTATTCTGATATTGTTGGACAGTTTCGTGCCGATAGAATTGAAGAAAAAATAAATTTCCAGGCCATAAATCTGGATTACAAATTTAAAGGTGGGAAATTTGGAATTCGTGACATAAGCTTTGAAGAAGAATCAGGAAGGCTGGTAGGAATTATGGGTGCCAGTGGATCAGGAAAATCAACTCTACTTAATGTCCTTAATGGTTCGCATACACCTTCAAAGGGTGAGGTCCTAATAAATGGAATCGATATCCATAAAGACAAGGAAAAGGCAGAAGGAATTATAGGATTTGTATCACAGGATGACCTGCTCATGGAAGAGCTATCGGTATATCAGAACCTGTATTACAATGCAAAGCTGTGTTTCGACAATTATACTGAAGAAGAAATAGTAAATACTGTCAACCAGGTTTTAAACAACCTGGGCTTATTTGAGATTAAAGATATCCAGGTAGGAAGCCCATTGAATAAGAAAATCAGTGGTGGACAAAGAAAACGGTTGAATATTGCCCTCGAATTATTGAGAGAACCTGCAGTTCTTTTCCTTGACGAGCCTACTTCAGGCCTATCGTCAAGAGATTCAGAGAATATCATGGACCTGCTGAAGGAACTGGTATTAAAAGGGAAACTTGTATTTGTGGTAATCCATCAACCTTCTTCAGACATTTTTAAAATGTTTGATAGCCTTCTGATTCTAGATACAGGTGGATTCTCAATATATTATGGTGACCCCATTGATTCCATTATTTACTTTAAATCCAAGGTACATCAGGCCAATTTTAATGAAAGTGAGTGTAGAACATGTGGTAATGTTAACCCTGAACAAATTTTTAATATAATCGAATCTCAGGTACTGGATGAATATGGTAAAACGGCTGGAACAAGGAAGATCTCTCCCGCGGAATGGAATGCCTATTATAGTGAATACTCAGGAAAAAAGGTTAGAGCAAAAAAGGAAGAAAAACACCTCCCTGAAATTAATTTCAAAATACCAAGTCTTTACAGACAATGGAAGATTTTTGTAAAACGTGATGTCCTTTCCAAGTTATCAAACACACAATATCTGGTTATTAATTTCCTGGAAGCTCCATTGCTTGCATTTTTCCTGGCCTCTTTGATTAAATACTACGATGTTAGTGCCACCAACCAGTATGGTTATACATTATTTGAAAATGTCAACCTACCAGTTTATATCTTCATGGCCGTAATTGTTGCCATCTTTATTGGACTTACAGTAAGTGCGGAAGAGATTATAAAAGATCGAAAAATTCTTAAAAGAGAGGCTTTTCTCAATTTAAGCTGGAATAGCTACCTCCTCTCAAAAGTAACCGTTCAACTTAGTATTTCGGCCTTGCAGGCATTTGCATTCGTTATGGTGGGAAATGCTATAATGGAAATAAAAGGCATGTACTGGCAATACTGGCTTGTTTTGTTCAGTTCCTGGTCAATGGCAAATTTAATAGGCCTATTGATTTCAGACAGTTTTAAGACTGTTGTTACCATATACATATTAATTCCTTTCCTGGTAATTCCTCAAATCATATTAAGTGGAATTATAGTTAAGTATGAGAAGTTGAACCCCTTGGTATCTACTCCCAACAGCATTCCCTGGTATGGTGAGGTAATTACGGCACGCTGGGCTTATGAAGCTTTAATGGTATACCAGTACAAGGAGAATAAATACGAGTCACAGTTTTATAGTTATGATAAGATGAAGAGCATTGCCACTTTTAGGAAGGATTATTGGTATAATAATTTGAAAAATAAAGTGTTAAGTCTTTCCAGAAACTTTGACAATCCAGATAAAAAAGACATAAATGCCTATAATCTCGAAGTACTTCGTAATGAAATAACAAAGCAGATGATTACGAATTCACAAATTCCATTCGAGAATATTGACATGCTATATCCTGAACTTTGCACTTTTGAAGTAATTGCAGAAGTAACAAAATATCTAGAAAGAACTAAGGCCTATTATATTAAAGTGTATAATAGCGAGGACAGCAAAAGGGATAAACTTATAAGAGAACTTGAGAAAGAAGATAAGAAAGCTTACCAGAATAGTTACCGAACTTATCAGAATGAACAACTGACCAAATTTGTAAGGAATGATAGTGAAAAAGGTAAAGCTATTATTGAATACGAAGGCAGACTTATACAAAAAATTGATCCAATCTTTTTGGATCCCGAATTCCGCTTTGTGAAAGCCCATTTCTATGCCCCCCGGAAAATGATATTTGGCAAGTTCAAATCAACTTTCTGGGTGAACATAGTCGTACTCTGGATAATGACCATCCTACTGTACTTTGCCCTCTCATTCAGGCTACTAAAGCGTCTTCTTGATGCAGCCGGGGGATTGGGTGACAAAATTGCTCACAAGCCTTCCCAATTAGCTTATTAAGCTTTAGAAAACCCACATATAAACCTAACAACCTGTTTATAGCCAGCTAAAAAGAGTAGCGAATTATTATCCTGAGTAAAAACCCTCCCAGAATATTGTTGTCGTATTTTAATGAACAAAAAAAAGCTGTCTCCCGACAGCTTTATCAATATTTTTTAAAATATACTTTTACTCACTTACTTCCAACATATTAAAAGGTACCTGAATTATTGATTCATAATCCTCACCGGCTTCCAGCATATCTTCGTCATCCTCCTCATAATACCAGTTTATTTCAACAGCATGTTCCCCTTTATTAATTATTTCCAGCTTTTTAAATACATCAAGTATACACTTTGATGAACTGGTGTTAAAATATTCTAACTGAATATTTACCTTGGTATGGGGCAGTGGACTTGATTTATATTCTTCCAGCCAGTCAACTAATGGCTTGTAAAATTCCACAGAATTCTCAGGAATGGATCTTCCTTTAATTTCTATTATGCCTGTCCCTGCATTAAATGTTACAGAAGGTGTTTTTGATGTTCCTTTAATTTCAATTGGTTTCATAAATCAATAAATTAAGAAGATGAAGTTGACTCACTTACTAAAACATCCAATATAAAGAAATAGTACTCGTCGTCAAATTTTTCAAAATTATACTTTAAAAAGTTTCCTGTTTTCCTGGCAATATCAACCAAACCTAAACCTCCACCGCCTTTTGCTGTGAGTTTTTCATTCCTCAGGATATCCTTATACATCTCCTTTAAATCGGTTTGTGATAAAGAATTAACCTGATCAATCTTGGTTTTCAATTGCTCAATCTTATCATTATGAATAAAATTCCCTGTAGAGATCTTATAGTTATGATCTTCTTTTGTAACTATAAGAATACCAAACCTTGCATCAAAACGATCTTTGTAAACCTGAGGAAGATCATCAATATGATGGTAAAGATTTTGAAGGCTCTCAACCAGTACGTTATAAACTTTCTTTCTGGTTTTTGACTGTTCGTTGAAATCAATTAATTTGGTTTCAAGTGCATCCAAAACGTTATTGATCAAATCTGAAGTTATACTTCCTTTATAAGCAAGTAAAACATCACCTTCACCCAGTTTAACATATAAGTCTTGAATGTTAAAACTCATACAATGGTTTTAAATATTGGTATACCTGAATGGCAGGCATACAATGAACTTATCATCCCAACAAATATAATAAGAAAATAAATCTACACAACGGAAAAAAAATAGATTTCTACGGATTTTCAAAACTATATTCAGGCTAAATTTTATTCAATAAGTTTACTATTCTGATTTACGAGAGAAATTAATTTTTGTTCCAATTTTCATGGCTTTTTTTTGAACCTTTATAGAGTTCATATTTTTGGTATTGGCACTTAATATCTCCATTGAACAATGTGACTTTCCTGGAGGGCCGTAATCCTATGTTTTTCAAGGCATTCGGATTCCCGCTTAAAATCCATGCATCAAATCCAGTAAAATTGTGTTTCAAAGTATTTCCTATCTCCTGGTACAAATTTATCAGGTCATGAGATTTTACCCGTATGCCATATGGTGGATTCATGATTACTATTCCCTCCTGTTGATCAGGTTTCGCCTCATCCAGGCTTAAAATCTTTAACTTCACTTTTTCAGACAGGCCTGCAATTTGCAAATTACTTCTGGCACTTCTTATCTGGGTAGCCATGTTATCCATTCCAATTATCTCTGGAGTGTTTTTCTTTTGAACAGTTACTTCGTTCTTTACCTTTTCAAACAATTCAGGGTTAAAATCTTTCCAGTTTTCAAAAAGAAACTTCTGCCTGAAGCTTCCGGGAGGAATTCCATAGGCAATCATGGCAGCCTCAATTAGCAATGTTCCGGAGCCGCACATTGGATCGTAGAAGTTAGTACTGCCATTCCAACCAGACAATAAAATCATTCCAGCAGCAAGAACCTCATTTAAAGAAGCCGGACCATGACTTTTTCTATAACCTCGCTTATGCAGGGAGGCACCAGTACTATCAAGAGAAAGTGTACAACGATCGTTTGAAATATGAGCATTGATTTGAATCTGGGGGTTTTTGCTATCCACTGAAGGCCTTCTCCCGTATTTATCCCGAAACTGATCAACAATCGCATCTTTGATCTTCAAAGCGACATAATGTGAATGCTTAAATTTCTGTGAAAATACTACAGAATCAACAGCGAAATTCTGGTTTACCGAGAAATATTTACTCCAATCAGTACTCAGGGTTTTTTGATAAAGCTGATCTTCATTCTGCACTGTAAATTCCACCACTGGAATAAGAACTTTTAAAGCTGTACGAGCATGGTAATTAACCCGATATATATCTTCTATTTTACCCCTGAAGCGAACCGCACGATTCTCTCTCTTAATATCCTGACCACCTAACTTTCTAATTTCCTCCAACAAAACATCTTCCAGGCCGAAAAGTGTTTTTACCAGAATTTCAAAACGATCATTCTCCATTTTATTTCTTTTTGAATGTTTATTTAAAGATTAACTCTAACTCCCTTTTAGAAAATTCTCAATACTGAGTAAAGCATTTTTAAGTCTTTTTTTTCCTTTTCCTGAAATGACTGAGTATGAGAAGTTATATTTCTCTAGCTCATCCTTATACTTCAGAAATAGATATTCACGACGCTCCCCTCCATTTTCTCGAACTGGATCATGCTGCCAGGGAATATCTGGAGAACACAATAAGTACAGGTCCATATATGGTTCTTCTACCTTTTGTAGAAGCCAATCAGGACATTTTTTAAAAACCTCATCAAACCATACCTTTGTAATGATTAAATCTGTATCAAAAAAGATCCATTTGTTTTTTTGTATAGAAGTTGCTTCCCTTCGTTGCACTTGCTCTCTGGCAATAGCCTCTACATCCTTATATGTATAAGGCCTGGCTAGATTTACAATGTATTCACGAGCATACTCAGGAATAAATATCCCTTCAAAATGCTTAGCTAACTGGCATGCCAATTCGGTCTTACCGGTTGATTCAGGCCCAGTTACAACGATTCTGAATTTTTTTTCTACCTGATAGATTTCTTCCATTCGAAATAACCATATATTGCTACGAGCGAGTAAACAAGAAACAAGCCGGATGTAAGGTACAATCCTTTGTAAATATACATTCCCATTGATACAAAATCAACTACAATCCAAATTAGCCATTGTTCAAGAATTTTGCGGGCAAGCATCCAGGTAGCTAGAATGCTTGCTGAGGTTGTAAATGCATCCCAATACAGCAAATCAGATGCAGGAATATCCAATAAAGGCGGTACTGTTTTTAGAGCAATAACCAAAAAAGCATATATTACAATACCTGCTCCAATTAAGTAAATTAGCATCCTTTTATTTACCCTGGTAATTTTCAGCGAATTACGAACATTATCTCTGCCTCCATATAGCCAAAAATACCAGCCGTAAATACTTAGTATAAAATAATAAAATTGAAGTCCCATGTCGGCATAGAGACTTCCCTTAAAAAATACATAGATATAGAATAATGAGGTAAGTATACCAAGGGGCCAAAGCCAGATTTTTTGCCTAATGCTGAAATACAAATAGGCTAATGCAGTAGCGACTCCTAATATTTCAATAACTATAGAAGGGTGATCATGAACCCAATTAACAAGGTCAAATATCAAAACAATGTGAAGATTTCAGGCAATTCTATCTGTTTGCCAGTTTTTTATTGTAACCTGCTTTGTCTTTTAAAACTTCAACTGCTTTTAAAAAGCCATCGTTATTTTCATTGACAATTTCAAAGTACTCACTCATGCTCCACAAGTCCCTGGCTACAAGAGCCTTAAGAATAAGTCTCAGATGCTTATCTGCCCCCTCAATTTCATCTTCTTTGCCCTCAATGCCTTCTTCAGATGCGAGGACTCCCACCTCTGAGATCATCTTGTCAGTTACAGAATAGTTTTCTCTATAGTCATCGAAAGAGGAATACTGCTTTTTGAGTTTGTCCCGATTCTTATCAATATAGCTGAGTATAAAGTTGGTAACAACTCCAGACCTTACAAGTGTATTGTAATAGGTAAAGTTCTCAGTTGTATCAACCGGAACAAAAATGTCAGGCATGATACCTCCGCCACCATAAACAGGTCTGTTATAAAGTTGGGTATAATACTTTAAGGAATCCGGGAATTGAATTTTATCTGCCGAAACAAGCTCCCCATTTGCGTACCTATCATTCATTTCCATGACATAATCCTCAACACCATTTTCATATGATTTTTGAATTAAGCGACCACTTGGAGTATAATACCTGGCTATTGTCAATCTTATCATGGAACCATCGGGAAGAAAAAATGGTTTCTGAACTAATCCTTTTCCAAAAGTTCTCCTTCCAACTATAAGGCCACGGTCCCAGTCCTGCAATGCACCAGCAACAATTTCACTGGCTGAGGCGGAGCCTTCATCAACTAAAACTACAATTTTTCCATATTTAAAATTTCCATTTGGTGTAGAAAAAAAATCTTGTTTCGGAAGATGTGAACCTTTCATATATACGATCATTTTCCCATTTTTCAGAAACTCATCGGACATGCGAACTGCAGCTTCCAGCATACCTCCTCCATTTCCCCTGAGGTCAAGAATAATATTCTTTAGACCCTCTTCATGCAACTTCGAATATGCCTTATTGAATTCATCTAAAGTTGTTGCTGAAAACCGGTTAAAACGCAAATATCCAATCTCATTATCAACCATATAGGCTGCATCAAGACTGAAAATTGGAATTTTATCTCGTGTAATAGTAAAATCGAGTAAGCTTTCTACTTTCTTCCGGGCAATAGAAACACTTACCTTGGTCCCTTTTTCTCCCAGTAGCCTATCCCTGACTCCAGTTGTTCCGATCCCGACTCCTGCTACATTTTCATCATTTATTTTTACGATTCTATCTCCTGCACGAAGGCCAGCTTTTTCTGATGGTCCACCAGAAATAGGAGAAATAACAATTATAGTATCGAATAGTATATTAAACTGAATCCCAATACCATCAAAGTTCCCTACCAAAGGTTGATTCATTTCCTTTACCTCATCTTTGGTAACATAAGTGGAGTGTGGATCAAGGTCCTTTAAAAGTTCAACAATGGCTCCTTCAACTAAGCTTGCCTGATTAACAGTATCAACATAGTAAGAATCAATAAGCTTAAGTGCCTTATCCAACTTAATTGTTTCTTCAGAAAGATATTGCGCTGTTACCTGATGTCCACTAAAAATAACAATGGCCAATAAAATCAGGCTATTTATAATTCTATTCATAAATCTATTCATTTTAATAAAAATTTGTGCAAAGATAGGAATTTCTCTTTTAGGCTAAATTAAATAGAGGCATTTGATATAGGTACTACCCTATTAAATAACAAACTGCAAAAGTTTGAATTCACTTATTTTAGTTCAAAACCAGTGTTCAGATTAAATAATTTAAAATAGAGAAATCCTACTCCCATTCAATAGTAGCAGGAGGTTTAGAGCTAATATCATATACAACACGATTTATTCCTCTGACCTTGTTAATTATCTCATTTGAGACGTTTGCCAGAAAATCATATGGTAGATGTGACCAATCTGCCGTCATTCCATCTGTTGAGGTAACAGCTCGAAGAACAACAACGCTTTCGTATGTCCTTTCATCGCCCATCACCCCCACAGATTGAACAGGCAGTAAAATAACTGCTGCCTGCCATACCTCATCGTAAAGTCCTTCATTTTTCAGGGAGCTGATAAAAATATCGTCTGCCTCCTGTAACATTTTTACTTTTTCACGACTGATAGCACCTAAAATTCTTATTGCAAGGCCAGGTCCAGGAAAAGGGTGACGCCCAATCAGTTGGTTATCCATATTCATAGCTTTGCCTACTCTTCTCACTTCATCTTTGAAGAGTAATTTCAGCGGCTCTACTATCTTTAGTTTCATAAAATCAGGTAGGCCACCTACATTATGATGAGATTTAATGGTTGCAGAAGGACCATTAACAGAAACCGATTCAATTACATCCGGATAAATTGTTCCCTGTGCCAGCCATTTAACTCCCTCAATTTTGTGTGCCTCCTCTTCAAATACATCAATAAACACTTTACCGATAACTTTTCTTTTCTCCTCCGGCTCTGATATACCTTCGAGAGCATCCAGAAACCTATCCCGGGCATTCACTCCTTTTACGTTCAGCCCCATAGATTTATAGTCATTTAACACTGTTTCAAACTCACCCTTCCTCAACACTCCATTATCAACAAATATTGAAGTTAGATTCTCTCCTATTGCTTTTGTAAGGAGCATAGCTGCTACCGAAGAATCTACACCACCAGAAAGGCCAAGTACCACTTTATCATTATCCAACTTCTGTCTGAGTTCTTCAACAGTGCTCTCCACAAAAGAATCTGGCGTCCAGTCTTGTTTGCAACCACAAATATTCACAACAAAATTTCTCAGAATATCCAGTCCCTGTGTAGTATGATAAACCTCGGGATGAAATTGGATTCCATAGCTTGGTTCATCTTCAATTTTAAAAGCACCAACTTTCACATCAGCTGTACTTCCAATTACTTTAAAATCAGAAGGAATTGAAGCGATAGTGTCCCCATGAGACATCCAGACCTGTGTATCGAGTTCAATTCCATGGAATAATTTACTTTCTGTATCAATAAATTTTAATCTGGCCCTTCCATATTCCCTTGATTTTGATGGGAGAACTTCACCACCAAAGTTGTGTGCCAGAAATTGGGCACCATAACATACTCCCAGCAGTGGTTGTACTCCTTTAATATTTTTAATATTGGGGACGGGAGCATCTTCATCACGAACTGAAAATGGACTCCCTGAAAGGATGACTCCCTTTACATGTTCATCGAGTTCAGGAAAATGATTGTAGGGATAAATTTCACAATACACATTCAACTCTCTTACCCTCCTGGCAATCAATTGAGTATACTGCGACCCAAAATCCAGGATCAATATTTTATCTTTCACTATTTTACTGTTTAATGATTGACTGCAAAAGTAAGTAAATAAATGCATGCTCCCAATATGCTTTCCTGGGTAGTTTTATTTGTTCTTCTGGATAAATTACAGGAGGTCAATTTTGGATTGTTATCTATTCAACATACAATACCAGTCCTTTTAAGTACTCCCCTTCAGGATGGTATATGCTAATTGGATGATCAACGGGTTGTGTAAGCTGGTACAAAATCCGAACAGATCTTCCAGAGTTTGCTGCGGCCACGAAAACTGACTTACGGAAATTCTCTTTACTTACAACCTGAGAACAGGAGAATGTAAATATAATACCTCCGGGTAGAATGCACTCAATGGCTTTGGCATTTAATCTTTTATATCCCTGCAAAGCCTGATGAAGTACATTATGATGTTTTGCGAAAGCCGGAGGATCAAGAATGATCAAATCATATTTATTGTTTGCTGTCTCAAGGTAGTCAAATGCATCGGCAACAATGGCTTCATGTGAAGATGAATCAGGAAAGTTAAGCTTAATATTTTCATCTGCCTGCTTAATTGCAGGTTTTGAACTATCAACTGTATGAACAAGTGAAGCTTTTCCTCTTAATGCATATACTGAGAATCCGCCTGAGTAACCGAATAAATTCAAAACTTTTTTCCCACTTGAATATTTTTCAACCAGTTTCCTGTTTTCTCGCTGATCTATAAAAAAACCTGTTTTCTGACCTTTTTCAAAATCAACATTAAAAAAGTTATTGTGTTCTTTTACCGGCAAATCATTTAATTCACCAAAAATCAGGCCATTTTCAGGTTCAATATCTGCTTTATAGGGTAAAGTTTTTTTGCTCTTATCATAAATTGCTACCAGCCTATCACCCAGAACCTTCTTAAAAGCTTCAGCAAGAACATCTCTAATAAGGTACATACCAACCGAATGGAATTGAAGAACAAGAACTCCATTATAATAGTCTGCAATAAGTCCAGGCATTCCATCTCCCTCTGCATGAACAAGCCTATATACATTGGTTGATTCAGAATCTATCAGGCCAATCTTTTGTCGGTATTCGAAAAGGTCTGAAATTTTTTCGAACCAAAATTCAGAATTAGGCTCCCGATCCTCAAAAGACACAACCCGAATTGCTATAGATCCAATCTGATAATGTCCCATTGCCAGAAATTCCGCCTTATTATCAAACACCTTAACCAATTCTCCTTCGCGAATGTTTTCATCCATTTTTTTGATTGCTCCAGAAAAAACCCATGGATGATATCTCCGCAAAGACTTATCCTTGCCAGACTTTAAGATAATCTTTTTAAAATTATTCTGACCCATAGCTTAATAACTGCTGATAGATTTCGTAACATGCCCAGGCGTCAGTGGCAGCATATTGGATTTGTGGAAGAGAATAATCCTTAGCTTCCCAATTAGAAAGTTGTTGTGATTTCGAGATTTTTATCTTTAAAATATTTGCCGCTAATTTTCTTAACCCATTATCCTGGATATCGAATTTCTTGACATAATCAGCCAATTCAATAAAACCTCCTGGATTGAATTGCCTCACTTCTCCAATTTTCTTGATATCGTCCCGAATTGCTACACCAACTTTAATAATTCCAGGGTTTTCCAGTACTTTCTTAATTTGGGTTGGCAATCCAATTTTATTCAGCCTAAAAAGCCATGCATTCTTGTCAGTGGCAAGCTGAAGCAGTGCCACACCATTTATATATCCCTTTTTAAAAGAGGGGCGTGTCTCAGTATCGAAACCCAAAATCGAATTATTAATAATATCACCAGCTGCAGCCTGAACTTGGGTCTGATTCTCTACAAGAACTACCTTTCCTTCAAAACGGGCAACCGGTAGAATATTTATTTCATCTTTTGCGATGGATGGTTGAAACATAAAGTATATTTTTCAGGCACGAAGATAAGAAAAGCTAAGAAAAGAAATATAGTGAGAAGTTTAGGCAAATTTTATTGGTCATCATTTGCCTGTAATTTGCGATAGTCCTCTTGCCTTTGACTTACAAACCAGGAGGAAGTATCTGGATCTGCATTACCCTTGTCTAACTTTAGATCTTCTTCGTCCTCAACTATTGGATCAACTGAATGTAAAGTTTTATGAACAACGCGTAATGCATTAAGTAGTTTTTGCCCCCAGTAAGTACCGAAACTTAATTTCACTTCCCAAATTGCATCATTCATCATTTCATTATTTCCAATCCGAAACAGGGAAAGAAAGTCCTTAAGGTCTTGGAAAATATCAGCAAAGTCTTCTGATAGCTTACTTGCAACAGGGCCATCAGCATCACTAAAATCTGGTTCAACAATTTCAAGATAATCATCAAGATAACCAAGCCTGGATGCAAAACTTTTTTTAACAATTTCATGTTCTTCTTCTGTGACAAATTTTTCATTCCCTTCATCAAAAATTGAATCAAACTTTGGCAATTTCAAGCCCTGAGAATATAAGTGGGGAAGAATTTCCTGGAGCTTTTCGAATAGATCCTGTCTTTTATATGGAGAGGGGTTTTCAGCCAACTCACAAAACTCATTTGCTATTTTTACAAAATCGATTACTTCTTCCGAAAATAAATTTGCATTCGTTTTATCGTCCATAATTAGATTCAACTACTTTTTCTTCAACAAATTTAGCATTTAGAGCACATTTTTTATAATGGTCTGCTCCATTTTAATGATTGACTTCCAGAATACTGCACCTTCCCGTTTTCCAATAAAAAACGTACTACTTTGACCACTTTATCTTCCTCAAAATCAATAAAATCAATAATATCTTCCAATCTCAAAGTTTTACCTTGCAACAACTCTTTTAGCTGAGTAATTATCAGATCAAATTCATACTGACTAAGATCTAACTCATTCCTTCGAGTACAAATGTCACATTTTCCACAACGTACTGCATTCTTCTCACCAAAATAGGACAATAAATACTGGCTCCGGCACTTTGCATGCAAATTTGCATATTGCCATATATTTTCTTGCCTTAAAACAAACCCCTCTTTTCTCTTAATATAGCTCTCATGCGATATAAATAAGTTCTTTTGTTCGAGGCGTTCTTCAGTATAAATTACAAAAGGTGTCTTCTTCCTGGGTATGTAACTAATAATTTTTAGAGCACTTAACTTTTTAAGATAATTAATAACATCGTCAATTGTTATATTCACGTTCTGTGAAAGAAATTGCTCACTTATGCCAACATATTCATTGAACAAACCAGTATAGGATCGTAAGAGCAATTTAATGAATGAATCGAATTTCAAGTTAGCCACCTGAAACTTATACAAATCATCACGATTAATAATAAAATGAACTTTTGTGAGATTTTGAACTTCTTCTGTGAGGACAATATAACCCTCTCTCTCCAGTACTTTCAGGCTATTATATGCTATAATCATGTTTAATTTAAACCTGGAAGAAAAATCAAGAATATTAAAATCATATACGCCGCCTTTGCCTCCTCCAACAGGAATCTGAAAATAATTTCCCAGAGCCTCATATAATCTCTTAATTTCACTTATCTCAGGAAAGCTGGTTTGGACTCTTCTGTCCATCTTTACCTTGTCAGTACCATTAAAAAAGAGTGTTGCTGAGGCATTTTTCCCATCCCTTCCGGCCCGACCTGATTCCTGGAAATAAGATTCAATGGAGTCAGGAATCTCATAATGAATTACAAACCTTACATCAGCTTTATCAATCCCCATTCCAAAAGCATTTGTTGCTACAATTACTCGAACCTTCCCAGTAGTCCAGTCCTTTTGCCTGTTTTCTCTTACATCATGATCAAGTCCTGCATGATAAAATGTGATTGTAATATTATTTCGATGCAATTCTTCAGCAACTTCACGGGTTCTTTTTCTGCTACGAACGTAAATTATTCCTGTCCCATCCGTTTTCTTTACCAATTTTACTAAGCGATTTAGTTTATCTTCCTCCTCAATAGCATTAAAAGCCAGGTTCTTTCTTTCGAAACTAGCTCTCAACACATTCTTTTGCCTGAATTTTAATTGATCCTGAATATCATCCAAAATATCCATGGTTGCAGTAGCTGTTAAAGCAAGAATGGGAATATCAGGGTAAAACTCACGGAGATCAGAAATTTTCAAATAGGAAGGTCGGAAATCATATCCCCATTGGGAAATGCAATGAGCCTCATCAACTGTAATAAGGTTTACATTCAATTTCTCTGCCTTTGCACGAAAAAGCTCTGTGCCAATGCGTTCAGGAGATATGTATAAGAACTTAAAATCACCGTAAATACAATTTTCCAGTACAATTCCAATTTCAGAAGAGGACATTCCAGCATAAATGGAAGCTGCTTTAATCCCCTTTTGCTCAAGCCTCATCACCTGATCTTTCATCAGCGATATTAAAGGGGTTATAACGAGACATATGCCTTCCATCGCCAATGCAGGAACCTGGAATGTAACAGACTTTCCTCCACCGGTAGCCATCAGTCCCAGAGTATCATTTCCTCCAACTACAGACTTGATAATATCTTCCTGCAAAGGTCTGAAGTTTGAAAACCCCCAATACTTCGTTAATATTTGCTGATAATAATTCAAAATAATGCTAAAATAATCGCTGGTGTTTAGTAATTATAAACTCCTTGATATCAATAAAAAGTAAAAATACACATATAACTAATCTCCAAGCACTATATACCCCTTAAATATTTACAAAAAGCCATTTCACATCCACGTTTTTTTTGTAATTTGCGCCACTTAAATTTAAAAAAATTCATTACAATGTCATTCGAATCAGATAAAATACTTTCTGAAGGCATCACATTTGATGATGTTCTTTTATCCCCGGCATTTTCAGACGTTCTGCCACGAGAAGTAGATACCAGTACTTTTTTTAGCAGAAATATCCGTTTAAACTCACCTATTGTATCAGCAGCGATGGATACTGTAACAGAGGCAAATTTGGCTATTGCTATCGCCAGAGAAGGAGGAATTGGCGTTATTCATAAGAATATGTCGATAAAAAGTCAGGTACAGGAGGTAAGGAAAGTTAAAAGAGCTGAAAATGTAATGATCTTTGAACCAATTACTATTGGAATAGATTCAAAAGTACAGGATGCAATTGACTTAATGGATGAATATAAGATTGGTGGCATTCCTGTTGTAGATGAAGAAAACGTTCTTCTTGGAATAGTTACCAATAGAGACCTCAGGTTCGAGCTGGATATGTCAAAGCACATCCAGAAAGTAATGACAAAAGACAACCTGGTTACAGCTTCAGAAGAAACAGATCTTGAAAAAGCTTCTGAAATTCTCAAAAACCATAAAATTGAAAAACTTCCCATTACCGATAATAAAAACCGCTTAATTGGCTTAATCACATATAAGGACATCACTAAAACAAAAGACCGACCAAATTCCTGCAAGGATAAAAAAGGTAGACTTAGAGTTGCTGCAGGCGTTGGAGTGACTGCTGATACCCTTGAACGCGTAGAAGCTCTCGTTGGTGCAGGAGCTGATGCCGTGGTAATTGACACTGCACATGGGCACTCTGCAGGTGTAATTGAAATGGCTAAAAAAGTAAAGAATGCCTTCCCTAATGTGGATCTTATTGTAGGTAATATTGGAACTGCCGATGCAGCCAGAGCACTTGTAGATATTGGAGTAGATGCCGTAAAGGTTGGTATCGGTCCGGGGTCGATTTGTACAACCCGGGTAATTGCTGGTGTGGGAATTCCCCAATTAACAGCCATTTATGATGTGGCAAGTGCGATTGAGGGATCAGGTATTCCGGTTATAGCCGATGGTGGAATAAGATATTCAGGTGATATTGTCAAAGCTTTAGCAGCGGGCGCTGATACTATTATGACGGGTTCATTATTTGCAGGAGTTGAAGAATCGCCTGGTGAGACTATTATTTATAATGGTAGAAAATTCAAGTCATACAGAGGAATGGGTTCAATTGAAGCAATGCAAAAGGGTTCAAAAGATCGGTATTTTCAAGACGTAGAAGATGATTTAAACAAACTGGTACCGGAGGGAATTGCAGCCCGTGTTCCTTACAAAGGCATGCTTTCAGAAGTTATTTATCAAATGATTGGTGGACTCCGGGCTGGGATGGGTTATTGCGGTGCAGCCAACTTAATCGACCTCAAGAAAGCTAAATTTCTTAAAATAACACACGCCGGAATAGTTGAGAGTCATCCTCATGATATTACAATTACCAGAGAGGCTCCAAACTATAGCAGATAAAATCTGTTTATCAAAGTATATTTTATCAATTAGAAAATTAATTTAGTAGGATTGTGAAATCAATAATTATTTCAATTATTAAATATTTCTTTATTTATATTGTTTTTTTCTTTCTTTTTATAAGCAGTTCAAATGCACAGGGATCAGGTGCCGAAACACTTATGACAATAGGAGGGCATTCTGTTTCAGTTGCAGAGTTTGAGCGAATATATTTAAAAAATAGAAGTTTGGGAGAAGTTGGTAAGGGACCAATCTCTATTGATGAATATCTTGAGCTATTTGTAAACTTTAAACTTAAAGTAATTGATGCTGGAGATTTAGGTTATGACAAAAAACCTGACTTTATTAAGGAATTTAAAGGGTATGAAGATCAGTTGGCAAAACCATACCTTACTGATCAGGCTACTATTGACAGGCTGGTCAAAGAGGCATATGATAGAATGCAACATGATGTGAATGCCAGTCACATTCTTATAAAAACAAACCCGGATGCCAATCCTGAAGATACACTCATAGCCTACGAAAAAGTCATGAAAATATCTGATCGGTTTCTTACTGGTGAATCTTTTGAGATGATTGCTCGCGGAACATCTGATGATCCTTCAGTAAAATCAAACGGAGGGAGCCTCGGGTACTTTACTGTCTTTCAGATGGTTTATCCATTTGAAACAGCTGCTTACAATTGCAGGGTTGGCCGTATGGTTTTTCCAGTACGAACACGTTTTGGTTATCATATAATAAAGGTTCACGATAAAAGAAAAGCCATTGGGACCATAAAAGTTGCCCATATTATGGTATCCGTTCCGCAGGACTCTTCGCCAGAGGAAAAGAAAGCCGCTGAGGATAAGATTAATTCAATCTATACAAAAATCAAGAATGGAGGGGACTTCAAATTACTGGCCAAAGAGTATTCTGATGATTATAATTCTGCACAGAATGGTGGTGAACTTTCCTGGTTTGGTACCGGAAGAATGGTTAAAGAATTTGAGAATGCAGCTTTTAACTTAAAACAAAACGGAGATGTATCCAAACCGGTTAGGACTGGCTTCGGTTGGCATATTATTAAACGTTTAGATAAGAAGGACATTGGTACACTTGAGGAGATGAAAGGTGAGATTGAGAAAAAAATATATTCCGGATCCCGTGCAAATATTGCAAAAGATGCATTTATCAAAAACTTAAAGGAAAAATACAATTTCAAAAATGACTCCTCCAAAATATGGCCATTGTACAACTCCCTAACAGTCTACTCATTCAAAAGTGGTGATTGGCAAAAACGACTTTCAAGATATTCCGGAAATACACTTTTCTCCTTTGGCGGAAAAAAATATTCTGTCGTTGACTTTGTGGATTTTTTAAAAGATCAACCTGGTTTGATTGAGAATGAGACTCCTACGTCTTATGTTAACAAAATGCTCAATTCATATGAAACCAATGAACTCATAAGTTACGAAAAATCCCAGCTAAAGAATAAGTACCCAGATTATAAATATTTGATTAAAGAATATTATGAGGGTATGTTGCTTTTTGAAATTTCTGACGATAAGGTATGGTCAAAAGCCGTGGAAGATACTATTGGGTTAAAAGAATTTTATAAAACATTAGGAAATGAGCATATAGGAGGGGAACAAATTGAAGTAATTCAGTTTAGCTACAGTTATAAAAAAGACCTTAAAGAGATAAATAAAGTAATTAAAAAGTGTAAAAAGGTAGGTGATAAATACAGTTGTTATTCAGACTTTTTTCCTTCCAGTTCAGAATCGGCAGCGGTAAATGTTAACCAAAAAAAGTATTTTAGAGGAGACAACTTCCAGATCGATGCCCTTAACTGGAAAAAAGGATACAAGAAAACTTATAAGGTGGGTAATAAAACTATACTAACTTTAGTTAATGATGTTATAGAAGGGCAACCGAAAGAGCTGGATGAAATCCGTGGGCTGGTTATGTCTGAATATCAAAATTATCTTGAGAGCCAATGGCTTATCAAACTCAAAGAAAAATATCCTGTAAAGATTAACACAGGAGAATTAAATGATCTTAAAACTAAACTCGATTAAATTATAAAATGAAGTCTTACTGGTTCCTCCTATTAACAATTCTCTTTATTTCCTGTGAAAGTACTCAAACCTTTAAAAGAGAAGATATTGTCGCCAAGGTAGGAGACAAAGTCTTATTAAAAAAAGATATTCCAATTATTTTTGAGAATATGACTTCTGAAGACAGTACTAAGATTGTTCAAAAGTATACTCAGAATTGGGTAAAAAAAGAGCTGTTGCTTAAAAAGGCGGAGATTAATCTTAGTCAGATACAACAAGATGAAATAGATAAGCAATGTGAGGAGACAAGATCATCACTAACAATTCATCAATACGAACAGGAAATGATTCAGCGAAGGATGAATTCGGTTTTTACGGATGCGGAAATACAGGAGTATTATGACAATTATCCTGATAACTTTTTATTAAAGAATAGCATTGTTAAAGCACTTTACCTTAAAATTCCTGCATCAGCGCCAAATATTGATAAAGTTAGAAAATGGTATAAGTCTGATGATGATGACGATCTTAACGAATTGGAAAATTATGGTTATCAGTATGCCAATAAATATGATGATTTTGAAGAAGATTGGATAAGTTTTGATGTACTGCTAAGTAAAATGCCTTTTGTTTCATCCAATCCAGACAGATACCTGAGATATACAAGAGATATTGAAACAAGTGACTCTCTATTCCACTATTTCGCGCATATTAGGGAATCTAAGTTAAAATCTACAGTTGCGCCTTTAGAATATGTTAGAGATGATATAGAGAGAGTAATTTATAATCAGAGGAAGATAAAATTCATTCAGGAACTTGAAAACAGCCTATATCAGGATGCTATCTCCAACAATGAATTTGTAATTTATTAATTAAAAAAAAGAAATGGGAAAAGTCCATAGAATTATAACTATTTTATTCACAATAGCTATTAGCACAGCATTATATGCCCAGGAAAAAATAGTTGACCAGGTTGTTGCGGTTGTGGGAGGCAATATTGTTTTGCAATCAGATGTAGAGAATACCTTTCTGCAAATGCGGGCACAAGGTATGTCCTCAGAGGGTGATATGAAATGTGAAGTACTTGAAGACCTCCTGGTGTCTAAATTGATGTTAAATCAGGCGAAAATAGATAGTATTGAAATCACTCCTGCACAGGTTGAGCGTGAGCTAAATCAACGACTCAACATGTTTATTGAGCAAATTGGTTCAGAAGAACGACTTGAAGCCTATTATAACAAATCAATTCTGGAGATAAAAAGTGACTTCAGAGACCTGATACGGGAACAGCTGTTAACTCAAATGATGCAGGGCACAATCGCCAGTGAAATAACTGCTACACCATCAGAAATTAAGAATTTCTATAAGAAAATCCCCAAAGACAGTTTACCCGTAATCCCCGCCCAGATTGAATACAGCCAATTGGTAAGAAATCCGCCTTTTTCTGATCAAGCAAAACTTGAAATTCGTAATGAGTTGTTAGATTTGAGAAAACGAATCATTGAAGGTGAAGATTTTTCCACGCTTGCCATATTATATTCGGAAGATCCCGGGTCGGCAAGAAAAGGAGGTGAACTAGGATTTCAAGGGAGAAATGACCTGGTTCCTGAGTTTGCTGAAGCAGCCTTTTCACTAAAAGAGAATGCAGTTTCTCCGATCGTAGAAACAAAATTTGGATTTCATATAATTCAATTAATAGAAAGGCAAGATGAAAGGGTTAATGTAAGACACATATTGTTGAAACCAGAAGTTACTATGGAAGAAAGAGAGAAGGCTTTCGGTTTCCTCGATTCTTTAAATATTCAAATTCGTGGTGATTCATTGCCATTTAATATTGCTGTGCGCTTATTTTCTCAAGATGAAGAGACAAGAATGAGTGGAGGGATAGTGGTTAATCCTCAGACGGGTGATAGTAAATTTCAGCTTGACCAGCTTGACCAGGCTACTGCAGAAGCTGTTAGAAACTTGAAAATGGATGATGTTTCCAATCCTTTTGAAGCAAGCGATTTTACCGGTAACCCTATCTTTAAAATAATAAAGGTTACCAATCGTATTGATCCTCATCAGGCAGACCTTAAAAACGATTATACCATTATTCAGGAAATGACAAAGAGGTCAAAGCAACAGCAGGAAATGTTGAACTGGATTGAAGAAAAACAGGAAACCACCTTTATTAAGATAGATGAATCGTACAGAGGTTGCTCATTCAGAAGCAAGGGGTGGGTAAGATAATTGCAATCCTGAAATCTTATGGTTTATGACCAAAAGGACACTATTCAGCAGGGCCCTATTCTGTAATAATTCTCACACTAGGCCCAATATTTTGACCGCCAGTCAACTATTTCTCCCTCTTCTGGCAGGTTTCTTATTTGTTTTGCAGCCTGCTCTAGGCCAGGAAACCAAAGAAATAAAGCTTCTAAATGCTGATGTGATGAAGTTTGACCGATCATTGGGAAATGATGTAAAAAAGCTTATTGGAGCTGTAGACCTGGAGCTTGACGGAGCCTTTCTTAATTGTGACAGTGCCTATTTATTTCAGCGCGATTCAGTAGAAGCCTTTGGGCATGTATATATCAAACAAGGAGATACGCTGCATCTCTATGGTGACTACTTAAATTATTCAGCAAATACAAAACTAGCCCAACTCAGAAAAAATGTAAAGCTTATTGATAAAGAGTCAGAACTAACTACCAATAGCCTGGATTTTAACCTCGATGAAAATCTGGGCTATTATCCAAGTTTTGGAAGAATTGTAAGTGGTGAAAATATTCTTACCAGCAACAAAGGGCTTTATTATACGAAGAGTAAAGTATTTCATTTTCAGGATAGTGTTGTAGTTGTCAATCCCGACTACACCATCTATTCCGATACTATGAAGTATCATACTGTCACCAAGGTTACAACCTTTTTTGGTCCCACTGAGATCATTGGAGATAGCAGCTACATATATTGTGAAAAGGGGTACTATGATACTGAAAATGATCTGTCTAGGTTCTCAGGTAATGCCTTATTAAAAAATCAGTCACAAACCATTGAAGGAGATTCCCTTTTTTATGATAGTAGAAATGGGATTGGTGAAGCCTATCGCAATGTTAGTTTCTTTGACTCCCTTCAAAACATAATTCTTAAAGGGAATTTAGGCTTTTTTCAAGATGAGCCAGAAACAACAATGTTGACTGATAGTACAATGTTTATTCAGATACTGGAAGAAGGAGATAGTCTGTTTATGCATTCAGACACCCTTCGCTCAAGAATGGACAGTACGGGGCAAAATAAAATTGTAAGCGCTTATTACCATGTAAAAATGTTTTCAAGAGATTTGCAGGGATTGTGTGATTCACTAGCCTATTCCTTTGCTGACTCTGTTATGAAGTTCTATGGCACACCCTATATATGGTCCGATGAAAACCAGCTTTCCTCAGAATTCACACAACTCTTTACCAAAAATCGCCAGCCCAACAGGATTGAGATGTTTGGCTCATCATTTATTATATCAAAAGAGGATACAGCCTATTTTAACCAGATTAAGGGGAAAAATATGGTTGGACATTTTCGTGATAATGAGATTTACAGAATTGATGTGAGTGGTAATGGACAAAGCATTTATTTCGCCAGTGATGAAGGAAAGATAGTAGGTATGAACAAAGCTGAAAGCAGTGACATTGTATTATACCTTAGAGAAAACAAAATTGAACAAATAAAATTCCTGAATCAGCCTGATATGCTATTAATTCCAAAGAATGAAATCAGTACAGGTAATTTAAGATTGGAAGGTTTTCAATGGAAAGAGCGGGAAAGACCCTTAAAGATGGCTGATATTTTCAAGTAATGTTTTGGAAAGAACTTATATTATTAAAGAAATAAGGGCCCTAATGGGCCCTTTAGTTTTTAATATTCATCTTCGTTAAAAAAGAAATCGTCTTTGCTAGGATAATCAGGCCAGATATCTTCAATGCTTTCGTAGATATCCCCCTCATCCTCAATACTTTGAAGGTTTTCAATAACCTCTAATGGCGCGCCTGAGCGAATTGCATAATCAATTAATTCCTCTTTGGTTGCAGGCCATGGCGCATCCTCAAGTTTTGATGCTAGTTCTAGTGTCCAATACATACTTATAAATTTTGGATATACTAATGTAATATATCACCCTTAAAATTTTGCAAATATATAAAATTATAATTCAAAACAAAGAAGAAAGTAACTTTGTGAAAAATAATAATCTGCCAGCCATGTTTTAAAAATAAATAAACCAGAATAATCGCAGGTTTATTTCATTAAAAAGAAAAGAAATAAAAAGCTATAACTTTGGTTTCCAGGCGATTTCCTCAACACCCAAATCACTCGCAATTTTTCTTGAGAAAACAAATAAATAATCAGAAAGACGATTAAGATATTTTAAAACCAAATCGATATTTTTAACAGAATCAGTAATTCTTAGAACATCACGCTCTGCTCTTCGACATACATTCCTCGCAATATGACAGTAAGAAACAGTCATGTGTCCTCCTGGTAGCACAAAAGATGTAAGTGGGTTAAGATTTTTCTCCATTCTATCTATTTCCTCTTCCAAATAAATTGTGTCTTCAGGTTTCATCTCTGGAAGTTTCAAATCCTCATCTCTCAAATCATTTGCTAGAATTGTAGAACAAACCATTAAACGGTCCTGAATCTCAAGCAAAGTTTTAACATCTGCTTCACTAATATCTATATCACGCAATAAACCAATATATGAAATCAATTCATCAATTGTGCCATATGCCTCCACTCTAGGATGAGTTTTTGAAACCCTCTTCCCTCCTACTAAAGACGTGGTACCTTTGTCGCCAGTTTTCGTATAGATCTTCATAGTCTATTTTCTAAATGCATTTTGAAATTATTCTCTAATATACTAATAAATAGCAATACATAGATAACTATAAGAAACCATTCTGGCTTCAAGCTACCTGGTGCTAACTTCGAAATAAGATTGGAATTATGACTAAAATAAATGCTTAAAAGCAATTATAGTAGAATTAGGAATTCATTGCCGCCTCCCTGTAAATATCACTTTCTACTTCACCATCCATCAACCGGATAATTCTCTTGGCTCTGAGGGCAATGTCTTCTTCATGGGTAACTACAATAACAGTATTGCCCAATTCATGAATATCATCTAGCAAGTCCATTATATCCTTAGAAGTTTTTGAATCGAGGTTCCCAGTTGGTTCATCGGCCAGAATAATAGATGGCTTATTAACCAGAGCTCTAGCTACTGCAACTCTTTGTCTCTGACCTCCAGATAGCTCATTCGGTTTGTGGTCCATTCTATCACCCAAACCAACGCTATCCAATACTTCTGTTGCTCTTTTTACCCTGGCACTCTTTGGTTTACCAGCATAAATAAGTGGCAGAGTAACATTTTCAAGAGCATTATACCTAGGCAGGAGATTAAAGGTTTGGAAAATAAAACCAATTTCGCTATTTCTAATTTCAGCCAACTGATTGTCTTCCATTTTACTAACATCATTTCCATTCAAAATGTATGATCCCTCAGTTGGTGTATCCAAACATCCCAGGAGGTTCAGTAGAGTAGATTTCCCAGAACCTGAAGCCCCCATAATGGCCACATACTCATTCCTATCGATATCTACCGATACAGACCGCAATGCTTTCACTACAACAGTGCCTACATAATAGTTTTTAATTATGTTTTTAATCTCTATTACTTTATTATTCATGTGTTAAATCGATTGAAATTAGTCTACGAAATTAGTTTTTTATTGCTTAATACAAAAAGATAAAAAGTTAATTTTTACTAAAGCTATGCTTATTAGACAAAAGTTGTTTAATACATATTCCCAATTTAATATTTAATTATAAAATTTTGCTTGGAAAGCTCCTTTTTAAAAAATACTATGCCCATGCGAAATAAGTCAATACTCACTTTCACTTCCTTCGACTTTATAATTTCTTGCCAAACTAGCTCCATTTCATCTGACCAATGGATATCATCAAAAATAAATATTGAATCATTATGAGATTTCTTCAAACATTGACTAAAATAATCCCATGTTGCATCAAAACTGTGGTTACCATCAAAATATACAAGATCAACGGAATCAATTTCATTTAATACGCTGGGTAAGGTAAACTCAAACAGGCCTTCAATTAATCTGATATTATCTTTCCGTAATAACTTAAAATTGCTTTCTGCTACTCTTGCAAGTGGCTCTGCTCCTTCCAGGGTAATTACTCGGCCAATATTTGGACCTGACAGATAGAATGTACCTATACCCAATGAAGTTCCAAGTTCAATTATTGATAAAGGTTTGTATTTTTCTACCATATTGTACAGAACCCTTCCAAATTTATAAGGTGTAGAAGAATACCTCGCAATATTTGAAATTTTCCGGGTGAGTCCTTGACTATTTGTGGAACCTACACCTGGATCCTCATAGGATACAAGTTCCTCATTCTTCAGGAGTTCATTCCTAAGTTTTTTTACTTCAACAAAAGTCCGGTTTTCATCATGTTTATCTAATACGGAAGTAATAAAATCATATACAAAGGGTGAATGAATACCATGACCATGTCTGTGTTTTGCAAATAATGCATATTTAAGTGCACGTTCTGCCTTATGAAAATAATCCGAAAACTTCATCTAATATTCAATTTGCAATAAAAACCAAGTCTAAAGATTTATCAATAAAAAACAAGGATTAGAAAAAATTATACTGTCAGGATATATTTCTTTGGAAAGATAATCTAATTTTGTTTATTCCTCTGTAGTATATTAAGCTTATTATGTCGGATGTTTTTCAACAAGATATTAAATTTTTAGCAGGAGTTGGACCAAAACGTGCTGACTTACTGAATGCTGAGCTGGGTATTTATACTCAAGGAGATTTAATCACCTACTTCCCCTATAAGTACATTGACAGGAGTAAATTTTATACAACCAAAGAGGTCCGAAGTGATCAGGCTTATATTCAGTTGCGAGGAAACATTGAAAATTTCAGGATGGAGGGTGGTGGAAGAAAAAAAAGGCTTGTAGCTGATTTTTTTGATGATGCTGGAAGAATTCAACTCCTTTGGTTTCATGGAGCGAAATGGATTAAAGACAGCATCAATATTGAGAAAACATATATTGTTTTCGGGAAACCAAGCATTTATCAGGGTAAAATTAATTTAATTCACCCCGATATTGAGGTGGAGGAGCAACACCAGGGAAGAATTTCTACCTCTTTGCAAGCTCTGTACAATACTTCGGAAAATCTCAAAAAAAACCACATCAATTCCAAAGTAATACAAAAGCTTCAAAATAGTCTGTTAAGTAAAATCAAAGAGGACATTTCGGAAACATTGCCATCCTACCTGTTAAAGAAATTAAACCTGATCTCAAGAAAAGATGCGCTGATAAATATCCATTTTCCAAAAAATCCAGATTTACTTTCAAAAGCAACCCTCCGGCTAAAGTTTGAAGAGTTGTTTTACATCCAGTTAAACCTTTTAAATCAGAAAGAGAATAGAAAAGCAAAGTCAAAAGGATTTGTCTTTTCAAAAGTGGGTGAAAATTTAAACAACTTTTATCATCAAAAACTTCATTTTGAATTAACCAACGCCCAAAAACGTGTCATAAAAGACATCCGAAGTGACCTGGGGTCTGGGAAACAAATGAACCGCTTACTGCAGGGGGATGTTGGTAGTGGAAAAACGCTGGTGGCTTTAATGACCATGCTAATTTCTCTTGACAATAATTACCAGACGTGCATCATGGCTCCAACTGAGATTTTAGCAAGTCAACACTTTAAAACCATTTCTTCATTTCTTGATGGATTAAATATTAAGATTGGAATATTGACAGGTTCTACGAAAAAAGCAGAACGAAATATTCTTCATGAAAAA
Organism: Bacteroidales bacterium; assembly: GCA_033791445.1. Lineage (GTDB taxonomy): Bacteria > Bacteroidota > Bacteroidia > Bacteroidales > VadinHA17 > JANTGF01. The sequence goes on from JASJGS010000008.1 coordinate 41,240, forward strand.
CTTCAAAATGGAGAATTGCAGATACTCATTGGAACTCACGCCCTGATTGAGGATACTGTTGTTTTCAAAAACCTCGGACTAGTAATTATTGATGAACAACACAGGTTTGGAGTAGCACAAAGAAGTAAGCTCTGGAAAAAAAACATTAATCCTCCACATGTTCTGGTAATGACCGCCACTCCTATTCCCCGAACACTGGCAATGACTTTATACGGAGACCTTGATGTTTCCATTATTGATGAGTTGCCCCCAGGACGTAAACTTATCAAAACACTTTTTTTCTATGATAGTCAGCGATTGAAGGTTTTTGGCTTTATGCGTAAGCAGATTGAAAAAGGGCAACAAATATTTATTGTATACCCATTAATCAAGGAATCTGAAAAAATGGACTACAAAGACCTTGAGGATGGATATGAGAGTATTTCAAGGGCATTTCCTCCACCAAAATATGCCATTAGTGTGGTACATGGAAAGATGAAGCCGGCTGAAAAAGAAACCTCTATGCAACATTTCATTGCTCACCGGACTCACATAATGGTGGCCACAACTGTAATTGAGGTGGGGGTTGATATACCCAATGCATCGGTAATGATTATTGAAAGTGCTGAAAGATTCGGACTTTCACAACTGCATCAGCTCAGGGGCCGTGTCGGACGTGGAAGTGACCAATCCTATTGCATATTAATGAGCTCAGGCAAGTTATCGGTTGATGCCCGGAGACGAATTGAAACTATGGTTCGTACAAGTGATGGTTTTGAAATTGCGGAAGTCGATTTAAAATTAAGAGGTCCTGGTGACATTGAGGGTACTCAGCAAAGTGGTATCTCTTTTGACCTTAAAATTGCCAATCTCGGACAGGATGGTCAAATTCTACAGTATGCCAGAAGCAATGCTGAAAATATCCTTGATGAAGACCCTCAACTCCAAAAAACTGAAAACCAGATTCTTGTTCGCCAACTTAAGCAAATCAGAAGATCAAATGTTAATTGGAGTGTAATAAGTTAAAATCCTCAAAGTTACTCTTTAATAAAAGCCCCAAATGCTTAAGCTTCCGATCAGGTTAGTTTTTTAAACCATTTATACTCCTTCTTAAATTCAGGTTTAAGTGGTATAACGCCTTCCTTTATTTCCTTTATTAATTTTTTCTCAAGACTATTATACATTGATTTCTCCTTTTGATCAGATAATTGATCTAAGAAATTTTTTAATGAGAGAAGCATAGTAACCTTATCATGCCATATGCCTAAAATAGTCTCCAGTTTTTTTAATAACTCAAGATGTAGCTGATGTTCTGGCTTTTTCCATTCTTCTGCCATTCTCATCTCGTAAATAAAACGAATTTGCTTCAGTATTTTCCGGATTTGATGTAATTGATAATCATCCAGGTTCTCTTCCTTAAGAATTTCGTTCGCGGCATCCATTTTATCCCAAATAAACTTAAGAGCTGCCAAATGAACCTGGTTATCTTTATAACCAAAGTCAGCTCCTACTATGTTTTTCCATTCTCCCTTTTCCAGCCTGGACAGTATTTTCGCAGAATTTTCGATAAACAATTCCCAAACCAGCGGTATTTGTACATCTAGATAATCCAGGAATGTAGTATATCTGGTGGATAGTTTTATCTCATACTCTCTTGTTAAGTTTTTAAAAACCTGGAAATCACGAATTGCACCCCCAATTTTAAAAATCTTCTTAAACCCTTTCAAAGAAGATTTCAGCCAGGTTCTTTCCAAACCACTTTCTTTCAAGAACAAGTTCAATGTTCGAAGCTTCTTAAGAGCTACTCGATAGTCATGAATTGCATCTTCATCTAATGAAATCACAGCATTTCGATAATTCTCCTCAAACTTTGTAAGGTTTTCCAATAAGTATAAGCGAAATGATTGATCTTTTTTGCTCATATCCAGTCAATTTATTCAATTCATCTATTAGTTTTCATTCTGATTTTCATAAGTTGGTTACAAACCGAAATGATAATTGTAAAAATAATGATTTGACCTGACTTTCAATATCCCAAATTTGGCTGTTCCTATCTTAAAAATAAATAATTAAACACATCAAATACGCACTATGATTATAAATGCGGAAGTATCCTCTGATAGAAATATATTTATCTTATTTAAATTCAGGATAAATTACTGGTATTCGCTTAAAAGCATGTACAAAGTAGATTGATAAAAAGCAAACAGTTGTAAATTTGCCTTTTAAATTTTTCATTTGGCACAATCGCAAGAAATAGAGCACTTAGGAAAGGTTGAGCAAGTTTCTGAGGGAGTTGTAAAGGTTAGTTTTATTTCCCACTCAGCTTGTGGATCCTGTCATTCAAAGGGAGTTTGTACAGTATCTGAGACTCAGGAAAAACTTGTTGATATTTACAATCCAAAAGTATCTGTAAAGGTAGGTGAGCAGGTAATGGTAATCCTTAAACGGTCTCTTGGATACAAAGCACTTTTTTTGGGATATGTTCTTCCTTTGATTCTGGTTCTAGCCTTCCTTATTACGATGACAAACATACTTGGAAGTGAAGCCAAGGCAGGATTAATTTCTCTTTTAGTACTTGCTATTTATTATGTTGTACTTTACCTTACAAGGGATTCTATCAACAAACAATTCAAGTTTACTTTAAAAAAAGTTGAATAAATACATACATATATGAACTCAGTTCTTTTATTTACAATTATTACTCTGAGTACAATGGGTTTAGTGGCTGCTGTGATCCTCTATTTTGTTGCTCAGAAGTTTAAAGTGTTTGAAGATCCACGAATCGATGAAGTTGAAGATGTTCTTCCGAGTGCAAACTGTGGTGGATGTGGTTTCCCTGGTTGCAGGAATTTTGCTGAAGCCCTTGTAAAGGCAGATTCCTTTGATGATTTATATTGCCCTGTGGGTGGTAATGAAGTTATGGCTCAGGCTGCCAGCATACTTGGAAAAGAAGCGGTGGAAGCCGATCCAAAAGTAGCTGTAGTGAGATGCTCAGGATCGTTTGAAAACAGACCTCGGACCAACCTTTACGATGGTGCTGCAAATTGCACAGTTGTACACAACCTGTACACTGGTGATACCGATTGCCCCTATGGTTGTTTAGGATTAGGGGAATGTGTCGATGCCTGCGATTTTGAAGCAATGTATATGGATGAGAAGACTGGATTGCCAGTTATCATTGATGATAAATGTGTGGCATGTGGAGCATGCGTTGAAGCCTGTCCTAGAAATATCATTGAATTAAGAAAGAAAAATAAAAAAGACAGGAAGATATTTGTATCCTGTATAAATGAGGATAAGGGAGGTGTAGCAAAGAAATACTGTTCTGTAGCCTGCACCGGATGTACCAAATGTTTTAAGGTTTGCCCCTTCGAAGCCATTACAATGGGTAACAATCTTGCGTTTATAGATGGTGATAAATGCAAGCTTTGTAGAAAATGTGTAGTAGAATGTCCTACAAATGCCATTCATGAGCTGAACTTCCCACCAAGAAGAGTAAAGGAAGAACCTAAAACTGAAATAGTCAAAGAAGAATCAAATTCAACTTTGGCCAAAGAAGAAAAGATTTCTGAAAAGAAAACAAAAGAATAGATTAATAACCCAAAACTATTATAGTGTTACAAACATTTCCAAAAGGAGGAGTTCACCCTGCTGAAAATAAGTTTTCAGCAGAAAAGAAAATTACAACTCTACCTTTGCCTAAAACAGTTAACATACCTCTATCCCAGCACATTGGTGCGCCGGCAGAGGTATTGGTAAAAAGGGGTGATGTAGTTAAAACAGGAGAGGTAATAGCTAAGCATAGAGGCTTCGTTTCTAGTAACATCCACTCATCTGTTTCCGGCAAGGTTCTAAAGGTTGATAAAACCCTCGACAGTTCTGGCTACAAACGAATTTCTGTTACAATTGAGGTTGATGAAGATAATTGGTTATCAGAAATTGATCGGAGCACTGACCTGAAGAAGGAAATTACAGTATCCGCTGAGGAGATTGTAAATAAGACACTTGATGCTGGTGTTGTTGGAATGGGTGGTGCAACCTTCCCTTCTCACGTGAAACTTTCAGTCCCAAGAGGAAAAAAAGCCGACCTGGTTATTTTAAATGGAGTTGAATGTGAGCCTTTCCTCACATCAGACCATAGACTTATGATGGAAAAAGGTGAAGAGATTGTAATAGGTTTACAACTAATAATGAAGGCCTTAAATGTAAAAAAAGGGATAATTGGAATTGAGAACAACAAGCCAGATGCAATTAGTCATTTAAAAAAGATTGCTGAACAATATCCTGATATATCAGTGGAAGCCTTAAAGGTAAAATACCCCCAGGGAGGTGAAAAGCAGCTTATAAAAGCTTTGACCGGAAGAGAAGTTCCATCTGGAGGTTTGCCCATTGATGTAGGTACAGTGGTACATAATGTTGGAACTGCTTTCGCCATCTACGAAGCTATTCAAAAGAATAAACCCCTAATTGAAAGGGTTGTTACAGTGACCGGCGAAGATGTAAAAAATCCTTCAAATATCATGGTTAGAGTTGGTACCCCTCTTGAGCAACTCGTTGAATCTGCAGGGGGTGTTCCGGGAAGTACCGGTAAAATAGTGAATGGTGGCCCAATGATGGGTAAAGCTCTGAACTCTTTAGATGTTCCGGTTACAAAGGGAACTTCTGGTGTTTTATTATTCCCTGAAACTGAAAGCAAGAGAAAACCTATCGGCCCTTGTATCCGATGTGCTAAATGTATATCAGTATGTCCAATGGGACTTGAGCCCTACCTTTTAATGACTTTAACGGAAAAAGAAATGTTGGACAGAGTGGAAACTGAAAAAGCACTCGACTGCATTGAATGTGGTTCCTGTAGTTATATCTGCCCTGCCAATAGACCCTTATTAGATTATATTCGATTGGGAAAGCTTAAAGTAAGTCAGATAATTAGAAACAGAAAATAGATATTGAAAATATTATAATATGAATAATCTTATAACTGTAGCTCCATCGCCACATGTGCATAGCTCAGACTCAACAAAAAAGTTAATGACCGGTGTGTTGATTGCTCTGGCACCTGCCTTTTTTGTTTCTGTCTGGATGTTCGGCTGGAGTGCACTAATTGTAACTGCAGTGGCAGTTCTTTCATGTGTATTGTTCGAATACCTCATTCAGAAATATTTGTTAAAAAAGGAAATATCAATTTCTGATGGTTCGGCTATTGTAACAGGGGTATTACTGGCCTTTTGCTTACCGGTAAATATCCCTCTCTGGCAGATTGTTATTGGAAGTCTTGTTGCTATTGGTGTAGGTAAAATGACTTTTGGTGGTCTTGGAAACAATCCTTTCAACCCGGCACTGGTGGGTAGAGTTTTTCTATTCATTTCTTTCCCGGTTCAGATGACAAGCTGGCCTGTTCCCCAGGGATTCAAAACATCATTAACCGATGCTATTACCGGGTCAACTCCCCTGGGAATAATAAAAGAAGGTGTCAGGAATTCTGAAAGCATGGATGTAATAATGCAAAATGTCCCCTCGAATATGGAAATGTTCTATGGCCATATGGGGGGTTCCATGGGAGAAATTGCTGCTATAGCCCTGGCTCTCGGATTCCTTTATCTACTCATTAAGAAGATAATTACATGGCACATTCCGGTAACCATTTTAACCACAATAGTAATTTTTACAGGTATTCTGTGGCTGGTGAACCCAGAGCAAAATGCCAGCCCTGTATTTCATTTGCTTACTGGAGGAGTAATGCTGGGTGCCATTTTTATGGCCACTGACTATGTAACCTCCCCAATGACTGCTAAAGGCATGATTGTTTTTGCCATTGGAATTGGAGTACTTACAGTTATTATTCGGCGTTTTGGAGCATACCCGGAGGGTGTTCAATTTGCCATACTCATTATGAATGCATTTGTACCACTTATAAACACATATATGAAACCAAAAAGATTTGGGGAGGAGGTGAAAAATGGCTAAAAAAGAATCCACCTTAATAAATATGCTTGTTGCTTTAATAATGGTTACCCTGGTAGCTTCAACGGCTCTTGGGTTTGTTTACAAGGTGACAAAAGAACCAATCGCTGCTGCAAAACTAGCTAAAAAATTAGATGCTATTCAAAAGGTAGTTCCCCCGTTTGATAACGACCCAAATGCAGAAGAATATAAGATGCCAATGGATGGAGATACACTACGGTTTTATCCTGCAAAAAGCAATGGTGAGTTAGTAGGAACTGCTGTTGAAACCTTTACGAATCAAGGATTTACAGGTGAAATAAAGGTAATGGTTGGAATAACCCCGGATGGCATTATAAATGATGTGGCTGTTTTAGAGCACAAAGAAACTCCTGGCCTGGGTGATAAGATGGAAAGAAAAAAATCTGATTGGAGTACTCAATTTCAAAATAAAGATCCAAAAGATTTTAAAATGGCTGTAAAAAAGGATGGAGGTGATGTTGATGCCATAACAGCATCCACAATTAGTTCCAGAGCATTTTGTGATGCTGTAAATCGAGCCTATAATGCTTATTTAGAAGGAGGTAAAAAATGAGTCAATTAAAAAATTTCACCAAGGGATTTATAAAAGAAAATCCGGTATTTGTTTTATTCCTGGGATTATGTCCGGTACTGGGGGTAACTACCAGTGCAATAAACGGACTGGGAATGGGCCTTGCTACAACTTTTGTTTTAACTATGAGCAACATTGTTGTTTCACTTATTAAGAATTTTATTCCGGATAAAGTACGGATTCCGGCTTTTATTGTAATTATAGCTTCATTCGTAACCATTGTAGAGCTTACCATGCAAGCTTTTGTCCCTACTTTATTTGATGCTTTAGGATTATTTATCCCACTTATAGTTGTAAACTGCATTGTATTAGGTAGAGCGGAAGCTTTCGCTTCTAAAAACAGTCTTTTATCCTCTGTTATTGATGGATTCGGAATGGGACTTGGTTTTACTTTTGCCCTGGTAATGCTGGGTGGCGTTCGGGAAATTCTTGGAAGCGGCTCAATTTTTGGCTTCAAATTTATCGAGGGTGACGGAATGATTCTATTTGTACTGGCTCCAGGAGCTTTTATTGCCCTGGGTTACCTGATTATGCTTATGCAAAAGATTAAGTCAAAACTAGCTTAACATCTAAATTATGGAATATATAGTAATTATTATATCGGCTATTTTTGTCAACAATATTGTTTTAGCAAAATTCCTTGGAATCTGCCCTTTTATTGGCGTTTCAAATAAAGTTGAAACAGCAATTGGCATGTCTGGCGCAGTGATGTTTGTAATGGTTCTGGCAACTCTGGTTACTTACCTTATCCAAACATTAATTCTTGAACCTCTGGGGATTACATTTATGCAAACCATAACCTTTATCCTGGTTATAGCATCTCTCGTTCAGCTGGTTGAAATCATTCTTAAAAAAGTCAGCCCCTCTTTATTTCAAGCCCTGGGGATATTTCTACCTCTCATCACTACAAACTGCGCCGTATTGGGTGTAGCAATCCTTACAATACAGAATGATTATAACCTGGTGGAAGGTGTGGTGTTTGCTGCTGCCAGTGCACTCGGTTTCGGGTTAGCACTAATTGTATTTTCAAGTATTAGGGAACAAATGGACCTCTCAAAGATACCTGAGGCAATGAAAGGAGTTCCTATTGCATTCGTAGTGGCAGGATTACTTGCTATGGCATTTATGGGCTTTACTGGTATTGTCTAGGATTATTTTAATCCTAAAATTCTTTAGAAAGTATAATAAAATCCAATCTCCCCAGCGTAGGTAAGTTGGTAGTCATTCAATATATCATAATTCCCTAGTCCCATCATCACATTAAGTCGGAGAACCTTTGCAATTCTAATATTTAATCCTCCACCAAAACCTATACTCCAATTGAAGTAAGTAGAAGTTCCAGTCTGGTTGTTATTATAATAAATTTCATCACTAGAATAACGAAAGCTATTTCCCAGGTACAAAAAAACATCTAACTTTTCCATCTCATGAACTTTCATAAGCCCGCTGACACCCACGCTCATGCGTGACTCGTTTGCAGAAATGTATGGAAACAGGGTAAGCTGTACTCCATAAATACCAGGCCAAAACCTGTATGAAATACCATAGCCTGTTGTAGATCCTGCATGCATTCCAATGTAATGCTTTCTCTTTTTTTTGGGAACACTAATATCATTTAATGATTGTGCAAAGGAAATGGATGCAGCAAAACATAGAATTACCAGAAAAGCTACAATTTTAATTTTCATTATTCTACTCGATTTATGGTGCTCACCAAAAGTATATTTAAAATATTGCTTAGATTACTAAAATAGTTTAAATAATTAATACGCTCAGATAAAAAGCTCAAAATAGTTTTTTGGTGGCTACTGACTATATTGATATATTTGGAGCCTGATTTTCTAATCGCTTTTTATGTACGATTTTCATAAGGATAAAGAAACATATTTTCAAATTCAATATCAGAATTCAAAGAATTCCATATTACCTTTTCTAGATAAACAGGTTCCATTGGGCCCAAATACACAGGTATTGGAGATAGGGTCTGCAGAAGGTGGTAATTTAAAACCCTTTGCAGAAGCTGATTGTCAATGTACTGGAATAGAATTAAGTGCCAGCCGAACTGATCTAGCTAGACAATTTCTTGAGAAAGAAGTAAATGCGAAACGCGTAACTTTTATTAACCAGGATATTTATGAGATCGACCCAAAAAGCATCTCTAAGGAAGGATTTGACCTCATATTTTTGAAAGATGTATTGGAACATATCCCTAACCAGGAGAGATTGATGTCCAGGTTAAAGGATTTCTTAAAGCCTTGTGGAAAAATATTCCTGGGCTTTCCATCCTGGTATATGGCATTTGGCGGGCACCAGCAAATGTGTAAGAGTAAAACTCTTTCAAGCTTACCTTACTTTCACCTCCTTCCAACTGTTGCCTATAAACAGGTATTAAAATGGTTAAATAAAAATGATAGTCAGAATGAAATGCTCATGGAAGTCAAGGATACTCGGATTTCCATACACCGCTTTGAAAAGATTCTGAAAAAGGAAAATTACATTGTTAATAGGAAGCAATTTTATTTCATCCCTCCTATCTATTATTACAAGTTCAATGCAAAAACCCGAAAACTTCCAAATTTTATTTCTGGCATTCCTTTGCTCCGAGAGCCTTTTATCACCTCAGCTTATTATCTGATAGAACAGGAAAAATAGTAAAGAAGTTAAGACCTTTCATCAATCATGCTTCTTTTTTTGAATGGTACAAAATTCAATATAATTCCACTGTTAGTATATAAAAATTCATTGAAGCTTTAGATTGGAATTCCACCTGGGGTTGGGAAACTGTCACCTGATCGGAGGCAAAGAGCCCTTGAGCTCATCGTAAATATCTGCGGGAGAAGTGTCTTTTGCTGAAAAGTAGATTTTATCTCCTGACTTTTTAATAAATAGAATGAAGGGTTGAGCTTCCGAATTGATTATCAACTTAATAGCTAAACCATCTTTTGTTTTAAAATATCCATTATTTACCGAACCTAAAGCAAAACCATTTTTCTTAAATCGGATTTCGGGTAATTGATCCACCATCTCAATAGATTCAATCTGGGACCATTAGCTGGAGCGTTTCCTATAATACTCTCGAAGATAGTTTCTACAATTAGGTTCACCCAATTTTTTGTTTGGATGGTTCCTTGTTTTCTTTCAAAAGTTTAGCATGAATATGAGTAACAAAGGCTCCAAAAAAGAAAATTGCTGAGGTATAATATACCCAAAGCATCAACACCAGGACACCACCCGCAGCATCATAAAAATTAGCGGCCTGGCTATTTCCAATAAAAATTTCAATGAATGATTTTCCTGCTATAAATAAGACCGCTGTAAAAAAAGCACCAAACCAGGTATCGCTCCAGTCAAGTCTGCTATCGGGCATATACCTGTAAGTAACAGCAAACAAAACAGTCAGAATTAAGAGATTTAGTACCATATGGTCAAAAATAAGCAGCCAAAAAGCAGAATCCCCCATCCACTTCTCAATTGCATCACCAAAGGCTGTGATTATTGCACTCCCTACCATCGATAATGTGAGGATTAGGGCAATAATGCACAACATAGCAATTGAAATAAACCGGTCAAATAACATCATTAATATACCCTTAGTGACTGATCTTGTGACCTGTACTTCAAATATCCTATTCAAAGTATTTTTCATCGTAACGAAAACGGTAGATGCAGTAAATATCAAAATCCCCACCCCTAGTATTGTTGCCCACCAGGTTGGCTGGCTGGATGTCAATCCCTCTAGAGTGGTCATTAACTGATTGGCCCCTTCCTGGCCAATTAGCTCACCATATTCATCAAAAACAGCTTCCCTGACCTGGGCTTCTTTATACCATAAACCAGCAGACCAGAAGACAATAAGTAGCATTGGTGGGAGGGAAAAAACCACATAATATGCCAGTGCGGCTGATTGCGTAAAGGTGTCTTTATCTATGAAACTGGAAATTGAGTTCTTCAGAACCTTCCAGTAAAAGGATATACTAAAATGCTTACTAATAGCCATCTATTTTTATATTGAAATTCTTTTTAGTTAAGAACTGGATTATCATTTTGTTTTTCCCTGATTCATAATTAACCTGATCTCGTTCTAAGAATCCTAATAGAATCAAAGATTTCAAATCCTTCTCGAGATATCCAATCCCTGGAATAAAACTTTCCTTTCTGGTTTTTGGTAGTAAGAATTATAAGTATAAAAATATTACAACTAAGTGAATTGAGATACCCCTAAAAGTGGTATAAAAGTAGAATTTTTAAAATGCCTGGTTAAAATTGAAGTAGAAACCTGTAGAATTTTTACCAATTCCAAAGTCCAAACGTGCATTCATTCGTGGCAGGAGCTCGAGACGGTAACCAACACCAAAGTTTGGCAATAGTTTAAAATTGTTAGAAGGATCTGATTTATTACTAAATATGGTTCCAGCACCTGCCCATATTACTGGTCCATGTCGCGTAGAATTGCCCTTTTTGTTCATAAATCTATGTCGATATTCAGACAGGAAAAAAATCATGTTATTATCACGGAATCGACCCCAATAATATCCCCTCAGATCGAATGGAGATCCTAGCTGAGACATCTCCCCATAAGGTACATCTCCAAAGGAAAATCTCCCCTTTAAGAACCAACCCAATATTTGGCTCTCATGCTTTATCTTCACAAATTGCTTGTAGTCGACCTGATAAACCCTAAAATTATTTTGGCCACCTAGAAAACTACCGTAAAACGTTGTTCGTAAATCAAATAATATCCCAGTATGGGTATCAACTGGAACATCTCTTGAGTCGAGCCTTATTATAATCCCAATACCGGAATTAAATGGCCGACCATTGTATTCCTGATAGATGGAATCATTGGCAACTCCTTCACTTGCATTAAAACCCTTGTTTGAATTAAAATCAATATTTACACCAAGGAATAAATTTTTCTTAAACTGCCAGAAAACCTGGGGATTGATCCACCACCACTTTCTATTATAAACTGTTGTGCTATCTGATCTTGGAGTATCCATGCCATTTTCGTAACCAACTCCCCAGTAATGATCAGGCATGTCTTTATACCAGAAGTCTCCAAATATTCTTAATTTATCTTTAAGCCAGAACGATTTTAGGAATGCATTAAATACAATTGATCCTCGAGTGGAATAAGAAAATGATATTGGAAGAGAAGATCGCTGTATAAGCGTATCAGAAGTATTTGTTTTAAAACTTATAAGTCCACCAACGACTAATAACCCTCCCAGTTCAGGTGTATAACCAGGAGCAATGATGGGGAATAGCAAAGGTTTCCCACTGGCAATTTTCAACTCCCTCTTTTCTTTTCTCTCTTCTTTTTTTAATTCTTTTTCTGTCTTTTTTTCATCAACTTGACTTTCCTGGCTAAAGCCACTATTCAAAACCAATAGAAACATTGCAAAGAACAAATAAGAGTTGATCTTTTTGGTTTTGAGAATTTTCATAAAATATAATAGAAATATACAGGTACCGAATTAAGTCTGATGTTGTTCAGAATGAGCACAAAATTAAACTTAATAAGGCGATTAAAAAGTTGTAGGTAATGATTTTTTTATTCAGAGTAAAAGACCCAACTTCATATCTTCTACCCTTTTGGATCAAATAATGAGGAATTATCCCTGAATTGAAATCATTTTGATAGAATATTAATCATTTATTGAACTAAAGATGTATAATTCCTTCAGTCAGGCTGCTTTCCTCAGCAGCACTTATAATCCGAATCACGTTCAATGCCTCTTCAGGTTTGACCTGGAGATTTTTGCCTGAAACAATACAATCATAGAGGTTTCTGTAAAAGGCCGGATAATCACCTAGAAGGCTGGGATAAACTCCATCAAAGTCCTTAGGAGGTGAAATAGTATGTAACTGTCCAAAAATATCTTCAGGTTCAAGTCCCCAATCTAAACCAGTTGGGGTTTTTCCAAGTTTCAGCTCATCTTCCTGCGGATCCATTCCATATTTCACAAATGAACCTCGCGAGCCATGGATCATAAACTTAGGCCCTGGTTCACAGACCTGGTAAGAACTTTTAAGTATTGATTTAAATCCATCGAAATAAAGATGTATATGAAAATAGTCAATAATACCAGATCCTGATCTGACAGTACTAAGATCAGCAAAAACTGCGTTTGGAAGGCCGAAAAGGACAAGAGCCTGATCAATTAAATGAGATCCTAAATTATACAAGACATTCGAACCGGTTCCCGGTTCTTCCTTCCAGCTATTCTCCTGGATAAAATCCTTATACCTGTCAAAGTGCAATTCAAACTCCTTCAATTCACCAAGCCATCCTGAATTTATTATTTTTTGTACCGTAAGAAAATCACTATCCCATCGTCGATTCTGAAAAACAGTTAGAATTTTGCCTGTCCTCGATGAAAGGTCTATTAGCTCTTCTCCTTCATCTATCTGTAGTGTAAACGGCTTCTCCACAATCACATTTTTTCCTGCTTTAAGAGCCAATTTTGCCATAGAATAATGCAAATTATCCGGCGTATTTACTACAACCAGATCAACCTCCTGATCACTCACAAGAACATCAAAATCTCTAACAATTTCAGCTTCAGGAAACATCTTAGCAGAGTGATTCGATGAGCGCTCTAGAATTTTTGTAACCTTATAGTTGGGATTTGCTTTTAATAATGGGCCATGAAAAACCAATCCAGACATGCCAAATGAGGCAAGACCAACATTTATAATTTTATTCATAATTCAAATGTATTATTGATAAACCAAGGTAAATTTATAAATTTGCAATCAATCCAATTGACAGACAACTAAAATATTATTAATTATTTATTAATCAAACCTAAAGTAAGATGCAGAAATCAAGAATTATTTATGCAGCTGTAGCAGTCCTAATGCTTTTATCTGCTGGATGCAATCAGGAATCGAAAGATGTTAAAGAAGTCAATAAAAACACTACTGTTCAGATATTTAACAAAAAGGATTTTACTGGTTTTGAACAAAAAAACGGTACTGCCAAATATGAAGTAATTGATGGGGTGATGGTGGGATCCACCGTATTAGAGAGCCCAAATAGTTTCCTTTGTACTGTTGATGAATATTCAGATTTTATACTTGAGTTTGATGTTTTAGTAGATACGAGCCTTAATTCAGGTGTACAAATTAGAAGTCATAGCCTTGCTGATTATAATGACTATCGGGTGCATGGTTACCAAATTGAAATTGACCCATCTCAAAGGGCATGGAGTGGGGGAATATACGATGAGGCCAGAAGAGGCTGGTTGGCTGATCTTGAAGATAATGAAGCAGGAAGAAAAGCATTTAAAAATGGAGAATGGAACCATTATAAAATTGAAGCCAATGGCCCTTCCTTAAATACATGGATCAACGGAATACCAACCGCTGAGCTAATTGATTCAATGGATGCACAGGGCTTTATAGCATTTCAGGTTCATAGTGCCAGTAAGGAGGGATTACAGGTGAAATGGAAAAACATTAAGCTGGAATTGTTAGACTAAAGATTTAGGCCTTGGCATTTAACCCTTATTTTTTTGAATCCCTGGATCCAATAGAAGATTATCTCGATATTAATTTTTTTAATTAATGTCTCAACTTTATTACAAGACCCTTGGTATTTCGAATAACGCTGGAATAGCTGAGATTAAATCAGCTTATAGGAGATTAGCCAAAAAGTTCCATCCTGACCTAAACAAGGATCCTGAGGCACACAATAAATTCATACTGGTAAATGAGGCCTATGAGTTTCTGATAAGGATAAAATCCAGACCACCTGATTTCCGCAAGACGCCTCGACAAGAATCTCGAAATCATGACGAATTATACAGGCAATGGTTAAACCAGGAAAGAGCCAGGGCAAGGGCCAGAGCTACAAAAGAAGCAAAAAGAAAGTTTGATGATTTTAAAAAGTCTAAAGTCTACAAAACATCTCAACTAATTTTTACATTTTATGATGTATTAAGCATAATGGTGGGCATCCTAATCATTGTTGCCTCAATAGTTGGAGCATTCACGAGTATACAATCAGAGGATGGACTTTTATTGAGCAATATTGTGGCCGTTGTATTTTTGGTTTTCTTAGGCCTTATGTTTATTTTATTTTCTGTCTCAAGCATTCAGAACAGGAACAAAAAGTCACACTTCAAATAGAAAAACTCTATTTATTGTTCATGCATGAAAAAAATACATAATCCGTTTCCTCCCGACAAAAATCCATGTTTTGGTTGTTCTAAAGAGAACAAGCATGGCCTGCATCTTGATTTTCATGAAGATGGAGATGAACTTGTATCAATATGGGATCCGCAGCCTGAATATCAAGGATTTCATAACATTCTGCATGGTGGAATACAGGCCACAATTATGGATGAAATAGCAAGTTGGACAATATTTGTAAAGGAGAAGACGGCAGGTGTTACTTCATCTATGAATGTAAAATTTAACAAACCCCTATTTATGGATATTGGCCAGGTAACTGTCCGTTGCAAAATTTTAGAGCGGCAAAAAAGAATTATTTTACTGGAAGCGAAAATGATAGATGCAAATGGGGAAGTTTGCTCTGAAGCGGAAATAAATTATTTTACCTATCCTCTAGAGTTGGCAAAAAAGAAATTTCTTTATCCTGGAGCAGAGGAATTCCTGGATCTATCGTAGATACTTGTGTTCAAACAACTATTTTTGTGGCCTATTATGAAGTCCACACTCCTTACTTTCAGGTTTTTCCCACCACCACCTGCCTGATCTTTCATCTTCTCCAGCTTCCACCGCTCGAGTACATGGTTGACAGCCAATACTAAGAAAGCCTTTGTCATGTAGTGGGTTATAGGGAATAGAATAATTACTTATATAATCCTTTACCTGACTATAGCTCCAATCAACAAGAGGATTCAATTTCAGCAAGCCATTGACCTCATCCCACTCTAGAAGTTTGGTATTTATGCGGGTTACTGATTGTTCACTTCTCAGCCCACAGATCCAAATATCAAGATCACCAAAAGCCCTTTTTAAAGATTCAATCTTCCGAATATGACAGCACATTTTTCTATTCTCAACACTTTCATAAAAAAGATTAACTCCATTTTTATTTACCATGTTTTCAACCTTCTCTGTCTTGGGGAAAAACACCTCTATATTAATTCCATACTTCTCATTTGTTTTACTTATAAGTTCATATGTCTCCGGAAACAACCTCCCTGTATCAAGGGTAAAAACCCTTGTGTTGACTTCAATTTCAGATACCATATGAGTTAATACCTGGTCTTCTAGACCCATACTGGAAGATAGAGCAATGCGCCCCTTAAATTCATTTAAAAAAAATTGCAGCACTTCTTCTGCTGAGCTTTTTGAAAATCTATTGTTGAGTTCATTTATTTTTTCTACTGTCATAATTGCCTATTGATTTTACCAGATCAAAAATAAGGAAAATAGCAATACTTACACATAATCCTAAATATGAGATAATTCACAAAAAATAATTCTATTCTACTTTTTTTAAAAATTTATTTACTTTCATGCCTCTCAAAATTACTAAATTTAACTGGTTTTATGACTTCTTTCCCTCCAGTTCAGAATGAAGATTACTCTGTTATTGTACCTATAGCTCTTGCTACAATGGGTTATTTATTATACTGGTACATATCATTTTCTCCAGGTTTATTAAAGAGAATTCAAGCTGCTTCAGGGAAATTTAGTTTTAGTTTAAAAAAAGTTCTCTTTCAGCGTCTTACCGGAATATTATTCCTTGGAATAATACCTTCTTTTATCACTCTCCTATTTTTACCTTTTGATATGAATAACCTGGGAGTTAACTTTTCCTTTAACTCTGCTACGCTCATCTGGATTTTTGCCCTCAGTATAGTCCTAATCAGCCTGAGTTATTACTCAAGAAATAGTCCAGAGAATAAAGAGAATTACCCTCAAATTCGAATGCCAAACTGGAACATAGGCATAATATTTTTAAATATTGTTAGCTGGGCTGGTTTTCTTTTGGCATATGAATTCCTATTTAGAGGGATACTTCTATTTCCTTTAGTTAAAACCATTGGCATATGGCAAGCTATATGCATAAATGTATGCTTGTATGCCCTTGTTCACTTTCCTAAAGGTCCACGAGAGACCCTTGGGGCTATTCCACTCGGAATTGTATTGTGCATAGCCACCATAAATACAGGCACAATTTGGGTGGCTTTTCTCGTTCATTTGTTTATGGCTTTATCAAATGACTACTTTTCCATTAAGTCCCAAAAAAACTACAAATTTATTTAATGAAAATCTTCATTACTGGAGCAACTGGATTTATTGGTTCTGAACTAGTCAAGGAGCTCCTTCAAAGAGGACATATAGTACATGCATTATACAGAAATCCAAAAAAAAGAAACATTCCTGAAAGTAAGAATCTAATATATCATAAAGGAGATATTTTAGATAAGACCAGCTTGAAAGAATCTATGATGGATTGCGAAATTGTATTCCACCTGGCAGCATATGCAAAAGTTTGGTCGAAGAATCCATCATATTTCAAACAAATAAATGTAGAAGGCACCCGAAATGTATTGTCTAGCGCAAAAGAACTTGATATCAAGAAGGTTATTGTTACTTCAACTGCAGGAGTACTTGGTCCATCAGGAAAAGGAGTAGTAAATGAAGATAGCAAACGACTAAGGAATTTCTTCACAGAATATGAGAGAACAAAATATCTGGCTGAACAAGAGATTGATGGTTTTGTAAGAAACGGTTTGAACGTAACCACTTTGCTTCCCACCAGAGTTTATGGGCCAGGAGAACTAGGTGAAAGCAACTCAGTTACGGTACTTATTCAAAAATATATAAATGGTAAATGGCATTTTTTACCAGGAAATGGTAAAAATATTGGTAATTATGTTTTTATAGAAGATGTAATAAATGGTCATATTAGTGCCATGGAAAAGGAAGTTTCGGGTGAAAAATTTATTTTGGGTGGAGACAATATCAGTTACTATGACTTTTTTAATACAATTGCAGACATAAGTGGTAAAAAACAATGGTTAATTCCTTTACCAGTAGTTTTAATTATGATTGCATCTGGATTTATGTGGCTGATGGCTGCCATCTTTAAGATAAAGCCACTCATTACACCAGGTTGGGTAAGAAAGTATTTGCACCACTGGAATCTATCAAGCCAAAAAGCTATGAGCATGCTTGATTATCAAATTACACCTCTGAAAAAAGGTTTATCGGAAACTATAAAATGGTTGAGAAATGAAAATGAAAAGCGTTTGAGCAATTAATAAAGAGAAAAAAATCTTTTAAAATGTCAAAGTATTACTATCCTTCTCTTATAAAAACAAAATCCTTTTGCAGAAGAGAGGAGTAATACTGTCCCCTTTCAAGAATATCATCATCACCATCTTCGTAATACCAGTTAATGGTAAGCTCATAATCAGGTTCCAGAGTAGTTACGAGGTGCTTAATAATTGAAAGAATAAAGATGGCTGACCCACTATTAACATATTCCAGCTCAACATCGACAATAGTTTCCGAGGCGGGATTATTACAATATTCCTCAATCCATGCAACAACAGGCAGGTAAAACTCATCGGGGTCTTCATGGATTGATCTCCCTGCAATTTTAATTGTACCAGTAGCACTAAGAGTAATCTGAGGTGATTTATCTGACCCTTCAATAAAAAAATCTTTCATATTGTTCGTCTTATCTGCATGGGTAAATGTATAAAAAGTTGGTTTCAAAAAGAAGGTTTTTTTTGTATTTTTATTCACAATTGAATAAAAAAATGATAAAATGATTAAATATTTAACCTTGCATCTGGTGTTATATTAAGTGGTGCAAAGTCATTATTTTGAGCCTTATAGTAACCAGTTATGGCAACCATAGCAGCATTATCAGTTGTGTAACTAAATGCAGGCAGATACACCTTAATGTCATTAAATTCGGCTTCTGATATTAAAGCATTTCGCAAGCCTGAGTTAGCAGCAACACCCCCAGCAATTCCAATTTCTTTAATTCCCGTACTCGCAATTGCCTTTTTAAGCTTATTCATCAAAATATCAATGATTGTCTTTTGCAATGACGCAGCAAGATCAGGTTTATTCTTTTCAATGAATTCAGGATCAATTTTTAACTGATCTCTAACAAAGTACAAAAAGGATGTTTTTAATCCACTAAAACTATAATCAAAGCCGGATAGCTTTGGTTTTGAAAATCTGTAGGCATCAGGGTTTCCTAGTTTTGCCAGCTTATCAATTAATGGCCCCCCTGGGTAGGACAAACCCATAAGCTTGGCACATTTATCGAAGGCTTCACCGGCAGCATCATCAATAGTTTTCCCAATGACTTTTATGTTATGGTAGTCCTCCATTATAACTATTTGTGTATGCCCTCCTGATACCAATAAACATAAAAAAGGAAATTCAGGAAGCTTCTCCTCAGCTCCCTCATTTTTAATAAAATGAGATAAAATATGCGCATGGAGGTGATTCACCTCAATTAAGGGAATATTTCTTGCGAGAGCAAGGCCTTTTGAAAAGGAGGTTCCAACAAGAAGTGAACCCAATAAGCCAGGTCCTCTGGTAAATGCAACTGCATCCAGGTCTTCTAGCTGTACTCCAGCAGACTTTATTGCCTGATCAACTACCGGAATAATATTTTGTTGATGAGCCCGTGAGGCTAACTCTGGAACAACACCACCAAACTTCTCATGGACCTCCTGAGAGGCCATTATATTTGACAATACATACCCATCTTTCACAATGGAAGCTGAAGTATCATCACATGAAGATTCAATTCCTAAAATAATCACCTTATTTGTTCCTGTTAATCACTTAGTTTAAACTTTTTTTATTTTTTTTGTACAATAATTCTTACTTTAATTCCATTTCTTAATAAACGGCCTGATTTTGTTTATAAATTTACTGGCTGAATCTAGATTATAAATTAAAAAATTGATTGCATAAAAATCAAAAATATCAAAAAAATATTATTTAAAATATTCTTCATACTTATTCTGGGTGCAATATTAATTCCAGTATCGGTATTCTTTACTCTAAAAAGCCCAAAAGTCCAAACATGGTTGGCAAACCGTGTTACCATCATCATCTCCGAAAACCTTCAGGCTGAGTTCTCCATAGAATCCATTGAATATAAGTTCTTTAACAAGATTCAATTAAACAATGCCTATGTAGAAGATCAACACGGAGATACATTACTATTTGCCCCAAAGATTTCCGCTAATATTTGGCGAATTAGTGGTTTAGATAGAGTTACAGAAATTGGAAGACTTACCTTAACAAATGCGCAGTTTAACTTAACTTCTGATTCCACAGGAACTTCAAATATTAAATTTATTACAGATCAGTTTAAGGAGTTAAAAGATACAACAAAGCAGCGGATGAAAATAGTTATTCACAACATTGATTATGTCGATGGGGTATTCACTTTTTCAAAATTTCAGAAAAAAGATCCTAAACAAGGGATAAACTTTACAGATCTTAGAATAGAACATATATTCATTGAAGCTAAAAGCTTCTTAACCAAAGTAGGTGGAGTTTCATTTCATCTCAGAGAGCTCAGATTTAATGAAACCACCGGTTTTTTAATGAAATATATGGAGGCGGATGTTGATATCTTCAGTGATGAATTAAGCTTTAGAAATATACGAATTGAAACTGAGGAGACAAAACTTTTTTCTGAGATTGTAGGTATGAAATTCAGATCTTATAAAGATTTCCAGGATTTCAGTAATAATGTAGACCTGACTATTCTAATCGATAACTCAAATATATTTCTCCCTGATCTGGCATATTTCATTCCTAATTTAAATATTCTCGATCAATCTATGAATTTAAAGGGTGATATAAGAGGTAATGTATCAAATTTGCATGGAAGAAACATTGAAATTGGATATGGAAGTAAAACTAACTTAATTGGCAAGTTTGATATATCTGGCTTACCTCAAATTGATGAAACTTTTTGGTACATTAACTTTGATCATTTAAATATTTATCCACAAGATATTGCTGATTTATATAACTCATCTAACGAAAAAAACCTAAGTATTCCTGAAAATATTCTTCAGCTCGATCAAATTCACTATTACGGGGTTTTCACTGGTTTTTATAATGATTTTGTAAGTTATGGAAAATTTGAAACCTTTTTGGGAGATATTTCTACTGATATTTCCATAGTACCTGATATTGAAAAATCTGTTCAACTAAAAGGGAAACTCAACGTACAGGAGTTTGAGGTTGGCAAACTATTTTCGGCTGAGGAGTTCATTAAAAGATTGAACATGAATGTTGAGGTAAATGGGACAATATATCAGGATAAATCGTTAAGTGGTAAGTTAAAGGGGAATATCGCCAATATTGATATTTATGATTACAATTATCAAAATATTCAATTGGATGGTTCCTTTCTTGAAAAATCCTTTGACGGTAGTATTTCAATAGATGACCCTCATATTAAATTTGATTTTCTTGGTCTGGTTGATTTTACAAAAGAGGAACCACAGTTTGATTTCACTTTAAATCTTCCTTACGCACATTTGTTCAACCTGAATATAAACCCCAAAGATTCTATCTCCAATTTATCATTGTTGATGACGGCAAATTTTACAGGAAACAGTCCTGAAAATATGAATGGGACAATTAAATTACTCAATGCAAAATACACATTACAGAATAAAGAGATAGAAGGCTATGATTTTAGCCTTACAGGACGCAGTCATTCTGATTCCAGCTGGATTATTTTAAATACGGAATATTTGGATGCCAGCCTAATTGGACAATATCAATTTGATAAATTATTACCCTCCTTAAAATTTATTCAAGCTAATTTCCTTCCAGCTACTCTGGAAGAATTTCCGGATACAACCGGCATCTACAAGAATAATTTCTATTTTGAAGCTCATGTTAAGAACACTGATAAATTAAGTGAATTCTTCACCCCTTTTCTTTGGGTTTCCCCGGGTGCTGAGATCAAGGGGTCTTTTCAACCCTCTCAAAAACAACTACTTGTTGATGGCCAGGCTAATTATTTTTATCTTTGGCAAAATATCCTTGAAAAACCTAATTTTATTCTAGCCTCACAGGAGTTAACAAACCTCTCATTTGCCTTAACAAGTGACAACTTAATTATAAACGACAACTACAGCTTCTCTGAATTTGATATTAGTTCTGAAGCTCGAAATGATTCGCTTTTTCTTGGGATAAACTGGTTTAAGAAGGATTCTGTCGAATACATTGGGGACTTAGACCTATTTTCCAAGTTTACCAGAAATCAAACTTCCAACAACCTCCAGGCTCTAGTCCAGATACCATCGTTAGAAGTAATTCATAATAGTAAAGTTTGGAGCATAGATGAAAGTTCTATAATGATAGACTCAAGCTCTATTCATTTTAATGATATCTTTTTCAAAAGTGAGGATACATTTTTGGGAATAAATGGATCTATTAGCGAAAATCCGACAGATACCTTGTACTTAAATGCCAGAAATTTTGATCTGAATACAAAAGGCCTACTTAAAAACAAACTTTCTATTAAAGGGATTGTAAATGGGAATGCTAAAGTATCCGGTATTTATGACACATTGCTATTTCTCTCTCATTTGACATTTAACGATTTGTCCATTAATGACGAATTTCTTGGAAATGGCTTATTTGCTACAGAGTGGATTCCTGGGACGAACTCTATTGGTATGATGGCATCAACCAGGAAAGGAAGTATTGAACAATTTCACGCAAATGGAAGTTACAATCTAAAAGATGACTTTGTAAATGTGAATATTGATATTAATAAGCTAAGGGTCGCCTTATTCCAGCCCTTCATTAGCTCCATTAGTAGCGAGCTGACAGGAATGGTAACGGGTGGGCTTGCATTAATAGGGAAGCGACAGGATTTAGCATTGAATGGAGAATTAGATTTTCAGAAAACCAGTATCCTGCTGGACTATACCAATTCACGATATTCCTTTACTGATAAAATTAATGTTCAAAATAATGAATTTCTGTTTTCTGGCCTGGAAGCATTTGATACCCTGGGGAATAGAGCAGTAATAAATGGAAAGATCACTGCCAGAAATCTAAAAGAATTGATCGTGGACATGAAGCTTGAGACATCTGATCTGATGACACTTAACCTGAATGAGGAACAGAATGATCTCTTTTACGGTGATGCTTTTGCTTCAGGACTTATTTCAATATATGGACCTACAAAAGAACTTACTATTGATGCAAGTGCAAGAACTGAAAGTGGCACCGATTTTCATATCCCTCTCGATAGGGGAAAAGTTGTTGGAGACTTAAGCTACGTATCCTTCACAACCAAGGAAGTAAAAGAGGATCTGACCAAGTATAGAAGACCCATACGACAAATAAAATTGGATGAGAGTAAAAACCTAAGTCTAAATATAAACCTTGAGGTTACACCAGAAGCTCAAGCCAGTCTGCAATTCGAACCAGCCAGTGGAGGATCTCTGACCGTCAATGGTGCAGGAGAACTCAGGTTGGGTATAGACAGAGCGAGAGCGATGAATTTATCCGGGGAATATGTAATTGATCAGGGCATTTATAATTTTACACTTAGTAACCTGATTAACAAGAAATTTGATGTTAAGCAGGGGAGTAAAATTATTTGGAATGGAGATCCAACTAATGCAATTTTAGATGTTACAGCTGTTTATCAGATCAGAACCTCCCTTTATAACTTGTTTTATGATGAAGCTTATAGAAGCAGAATCCCGGTGGATTGTGAGATTCAGTTAACGGGGGATCTGGCAACTCCTGAAATCAGGTTTAACATTTCATTACCGACAGCTGATGAAGATACAAAATCAAAATTAGCAAATACAATTAGTACAGAGGAAGACCTGAATAAACAGTTTCTATCGCTGTTAATTATAAATAGTTTTATGCCCAACCCCAATGTAGCCCCTCCGGGGTCAACAACAGCTGGTAATGCACTTCAGGTAAGCACTTTTGAGATGATGTCAAACCAGTTGAGCAATTGGATTTCTCAAATTAGCAATGACTTCGATATTGGATTCCATTATCGGCCTGGTGATGAAGTTAGTAGTGAAGAAATTGAGGTTGCACTTTCAACTCAAATATTAAATGATAGAGTACTTATTAACAGCAATATTGATGTTGGAAGAAAAGAAAATCAAAATGTTAACAATACAAGTAATATAGTGGGAGATGTTTCTGTAGAAGTAAAGATTGACAAACGTGGAAAATTCAGGGTTAAGGCATTTACCAGGCCAAATGATAAATTAATATATGAAACATCACCCTATACTTCTGGTGTTGGAGTCTTTTTCAGGGAAGAATTCGATTCATTTGGCACTCTGGTAAAAGGATACTGGAACAAAATATTCAAATCAAAAGAAGAAAAAGCAGAAAAAAAGAAATCTGAAGCTGCTGCTATCCAATAAAATCATTTTTAACGTTAATTATTGGTTTTAAATTTATTCAAATGTTCGAAAAATTATCTTTCTTTGCAACAATTCATTATAAACAAGTTTAAATTAACCTCTTACAAACCAACTAAGCCATATTGTTATGTACATTGCAATGATTGTTATCTTTATTCTGGGGTATACCGCTATTGCCCTGGAACACCCCCTGAAAATTGATAAAGCGGCTTCTGCATTGATTCTTGGAGTCTCGATTTGGGTTGTATACATGTTTGGAGCCAATGAAATTGTCCCAAATCTAGAACTTTTCAAGGAGTATGTTAGAAATGATCCTGAAGCAAGTCATTTAACCCTAATTAAACAAATTCAGCATTTTATAGTTGACCATGAACTGGTTCACCATCTTGGGAAAACTTCTGAAATATTATTTTTCCTCCTGGGAGCCATGACAATTGTGGAAAATGTTGACACCCACCAGGGTTTCAAGGTCATTACTGATAAAATAACAACTACAAATAAGGTAAAACTCTTGTGGATACTTAGTTTTATAACCTTCTTCATGTCAGCCGCCCTTGATAACCTTACCACAACTATTGTTATTATAGCATTGCTTCGAAAGTTAATTGCTGATAAAAAAGATCGGTGGTTTTTTGCAAGTATGGTAGTGCTGGCCGCAAATGCCGGTGGCGCCTGGTCCCCTATTGGTGATGTAACCACAATTATGCTATGGATAGGTGAGCAGATTTCAACAGTAAGAATTATTGTTGATATAATATTACCCAGTTTGGTTACAATGATAGTACCGTTAATAATATTAACCTTTACACTTAAAGGTAATGTACAAAAACCGGTTTTAGTTGAGAATAATGGAGAAAATGGTGAGGATAGCGAAAAACCATGGGTACAGAAATTCATGTTACTCCTTGGAGTGGCTTCACTGCTATTTGTCCCGGTCTTTAAAACTGTAACACATCTTCCTCCCTGGATGGGAATGCTTTTAGGCCTTGGAAATATGTGGTTAATTACTGACCTTATGCACAGGAACAGGCCTATTGAATTTAAAAAGAAATTTACCATTGTTGGAGTATTGAAGAAGGTTGAAGTTCCTACAATTTTCTTCTTCCTTGGGATTCTAATGGCAGTTGCTTCACTTGAATCTGCTGGTCATTTAAGGCAACTAGCAGAATTTCTTGATGAAAACCTCCATAATGTATTTTTGATTGACCTGGCAATAGGTCTTTTATCGGCTATAGTTGACAACGTACCATTGGTTGCAGGCTCTATGGGTATGTATCCAATTCATACGGAAGCTACTCTTAGCGCAATAAGTGATCCTCAAGCACTTGAATGGGCTAAATATTTTGTTCAGGATGGAATATTCTGGCAGTTCTTAGCCTATACAGCCGGGACAGGTGGAAGTATACTCATCATTGGTTCTGCTGCGGGTGTAGCTGCCATGGGACTTGAAAAAATTGACTTCATCTGGTATTTTAAAAAAATAAGTCTCCTGGCATTAATTGGATATATTTCCGGTGCGGCAGTATATTATCTGATGTTTGGAATGTAAATGAATTAGATCATTTTAAGAGACGAGGTATAATAATTGAAGTTATATCTCGTTTTTTTTATAATTTCGCAAAAAATAAACTAACATGAATTTATTATTACTTATCACTCAAATTCAAATTGAAGACACCACCTCCCAGGCATTAGATCAGGAAGGAGAAATTACCCTGCATTTTTGGGAACTAGCCTTTAAAGGTGGGCCTGTAATGATTCCCATTGTTCTATTATCAATCATTGCAGTGTATATATTCTTTGAAAGGTTTTTTGTGATCCGACAAGCTCAAAAGGAAGATTCCCTCTTAATGAACAGGATTAAAGACTATATTCATGAGGGCAAAGTGGATGCAGCTCTTGCTCTCTGCAAATCTCAAGAAAGCCCAGTCTCAAAAATGTTGGAAAAAGGAATTCAAATGATTGGCAGGCCTATCAGAGACGTAAATGCGGCTTTAGAGAATGTTGGAAGGCTTGAAATTTATAAACTTGAGAAAGGTCTTCCTACTCTGGCAACAGTAGCTGGAGGTGCTCCTATGATTGGATTTCTGGGAACAGTAATGGGCATGATTATTGCATTCTATGATATGTCAAATGCTGGTAATAATATAAATGTCTCGCTGCTTTCTAATGGTATATATACAGCTATGGTTACTACTGTAGCAGGTTTGATAGTGGGTATTATAGCATATTTTGCTTATAATATTTTAGTTGCGAAGGTTGAAAAGGTGGTTTTTATGCTTGAAGCAAGAACCTCTGAATTTATTGATTTGCTCAACGAACCTGTAAATTAATATTAAATATTTGATATATAAATGGCAATTCAATCAAGAAATAAGGTAAGTGTAGCTTTCAGCATGTCTGGAATGACAGATATTGTTTTTCTTTTGCTCATTTTCTTTATGATTACCTCTACACTAATTCACCCCACTGCCCTAAAATTGCTGTTACCACAGAGTAAGCACCAAACATCAGCAAAACCATTTACAACAGTCTCTATAACTAAAGATATTAGGTATTTTGTGGAAGATCAACCTATCGAATTTAGGAATCTGGAACCCATTCTGCAAGAAAAATTAGGAAATCATCCTGAAACATATATTTCTTTACATGTTGACAAAAGCGTGCCTGTTGAATATCTTGTTAAAGTAATGAACATCGCAAAGAACAATAATTATAAGGTTATATTAGCAACCAGTCCAAACTAATTGAGTTTTTTTATAAAACATAAAAGAGGTATAATAGGAACAACATTATTTCATCTTGTTCTGTTGGTTGTATTAATCTTTTTTGGTTTCATTACGCCTCTGCCTCTTCCAGAAGAAGAAGGGATTCTCATAAACTTTGGAACGGATGACCAGGGATCTGGTTTAATTGAACCTTCAGCTGGAAACCCACCTGAAGAGATTATACCAGAGCCTGCTGCTATACAACCTGAACCTACGCCCTCCTCCACCTCTGAGTCAGAATTAGAAGAAGTTCTAACCCAGGATATTGAAGAAACTGTTGCAGTACCTTCTGGAAAAAAAGAAGAGGTAAAAAAACCAGACCCTAAAGAAATTGAAGCAGAACGCAAAAGGCAGGAAGAAATAGAAGCAGAGCGGAAAAGACAGGAGGAGATTGAAGCTGAAAGAAAAAGGCAAGTAGCCATTGAGGCTGAAAGAAAAAGACAGGAAGAGATTGAAAGACAGAGGAAGGCAGAAGAACAAAGAAAAATAAAGGAGATTGAGGACCGAACAAAAAATGCCTTCTCAGGGAGAAATGCCGCATCGAATCAGAGTACCGGTGAAGGAGTGACTTCTGGAACTGGAAATCAG
>JASJGS010000009.1:0-14663 GCA_033791445.1 Bacteroidales bacterium
CAAATTGTGCAAGTGTATTAAGCTATATGAAATTTGATGAATTAAGGAAATGGGAAAATACTACTGAGGGTAACCGAGGTGACAATTACAATGAGTGGAAAAAAAGAAAGGCTGAAAAACTTTTAGCCCTGGTTTACAAACAATTCCCTGAACTTAAAAGCAACATACAGGAGTATTATGCATCAACTCCTTTAACTTATCGTGACCATTTAGGTACTCCGGAAGGTTCGATGTACGGGATTATGAGGAAAAGTACAAACCCCCTTGAATCTGTTATTTCTCCAAAAACCAATATCCCAAACCTGTATTTTACCGGACAAAACATAAATTTGCATGGGATGCTGGGTGTTACATTAAGCTCGGTACTTACAGCTGGCGAGTTTCTGGGAGTAGAAAACCTTGTTAAAAGCATTAGAAATGCATAAGTCTAAAAGCAAATGGAGTGGCTTATCCGGGTTTATTAGGATACTTTTCCTGGGAATTCTTGTGATCATTTTGTCAGGGATTGTGTATTACAATATAGTTGTTCCTATTTCCCCACCTGATGTTGGAAGACAGGAAATTACCGAGCTGGAGAGGGAAAATCCATCTGAGAATTATTACACCATTGGTAATAACTGGCTAAGAAAGAATAGCCTTGGCCTATGGGAAATGTATGTAGAAGGGAGCCCCTTTGAGATAGGTGTTATCTCAGGAAAATTATCAAAAGAATTAATCAGGATTCAGGAAAATGCCTTTGTGGAACAAATAAATGAACTTATCCCATCCAGGTTTTACCTGAGGTTTCTCAAATACTTAATAGGCTGGTTCAATAGGGATCTGGATAAACATATACTGGAAGAATACCTGGAGGAGATTTATGGAATATCTCTTTCAGCATCCGGTGAATTTGATTACATAAGTGATAACTACGAGCGGATGTTAAATTATCATGCAGCACACGATATTGGCCATGCCCTAAAAGATCTTGCTCTGGTGGGTTGCACCTCCTTTGCTGTAAATATGCACCAGCCCGATAGCAATATGTTCATTGGTCGGAATTTTGACTTTTATATCAATGACAAATTTGCGCAAAATAAAATTGTGGCCTTTATAAATCCTGACTCAGGCTATAAGTTTATGTATATCACCTGGGCCAGCATGGTTGGAGTGGTCAGTGGTATGAATGAGCATGGTTTAACAGTAACCATAAACGCGGCAAAATCCGATGTTCCCACTAAATCAGCAACTCCAATATCCATTCTTGCCCGGGAAATACTTCAATATGCCACCACGGTGGATGAGGCAAAAGCTATTGCAGAAAAAAGAAAAACTTTCGTTTCTGAATCTATTCTGATAGGTTCTGCCTATGATCAATCAGCTACAATCATTGAAAAATCGCCTGAAAAAATGGGATTTTATTCCACTGAGGATAAATACCTGGTGTGTTCAAACCATTTTCAAAGTGAAGTGTTTGCAGCCGATGAGAACAACCTGATGAATATAGAGACCTCTCCGTCAAAATACAGGGAAGACAGATGCACGCAGCTTATCCTAAACAGCGATAGCCCTGGATACTATGAGGTGGCTGGAATCTTAAGAGATCATAGAGGGATGGACAATAAAAATATTGGGATTGGGAATGAAAAGACAATGGCTCAAATGATCTCCCATCATAGTGTGATCTTTCAACCTGAAAAAGGATTGGCCTGGGTATCTACTCATCCCTATCAACTGGGATCTTACCTGGCCTATGATATAAACAAAGTATTTTCTGAAAATCAGGATTTTGAATCCGGGAATATCCTGAATCAACCTCCATTGACAATTCCGTATGACCCATTCTTAAATACGGGAGAGTTTAGAGCATACTTGTTGTACAAAGAATTACAAGCTTCTGTAACAAAGCAAACTGACATGAATGAGAGAATTCCGGACGAAAAGCAAGTTATTGATAAAATGATTCAATCTAATCCAGAATATTTCAAAGGATATATGGTGGCAGGGGATTATTATTTTTCCTTTAAGGAAATGGCTTTAGCCAAAATTTTCTATACTATTGCCTTAAGTAAGGAACTTGAGGATACTTCCGTAGAAAATATCATCAAAAACAAATTGAAGCAAATAGAGAAGTCAAACCTAAACTAGTGAAAAAGAAAAAGCTGATAATAATTGGTGCAGGATTGGCAGGGATGTCGGCAGGCTCTTATTTGCAGATGAATGGCTTTGATACAGAAACTTATGAAATGGGTACAAAGGCAGGGGGCTTGTGTACCTCCTGGAAAAGAAATGATTATTTGATTGATGGTTGTATCCACTTCATGTCAGGAATCTCACCCAATGAAGTTTCCTACCCGTTCTGGAATAACCTGATTGACATGAAGTCAATCGATTTTGTATTGTCTGATAGTCACGCTGTGGTTGAGGATGAGAATAAGAACAGAATATCTTTTTACAGTAATATTGATAAACTGGAAGTGGAGCTTCTGACAAAGGCCCCTGAGGACAAGAAATATATAAAGGAGTTTGTTGGCCTTATAAGGAAGTTTATCAAAGTTCAACTTCCTGTTGAGAAGCCATTTGAAGTCATGAATCTAAATGATAAGTTGAAGGCGGCCTATCAAATGATGCCTTATTTGTACAGCATTAATAAGTACCTCAAAATAAGCAATTATGAGTATGCTGCAAAATTTAAAAATCCTTTACTTAAATATGCCCTCGAAACAATTTTTGTAAACTATATGCCTTTGTTTTATTCGATTATGCCCCTCGTGTGGAGACATAAAAAAGATACCGGTTACCCTAAAGGTGGAGCGATTTATATCAGCAATCTGCTTCAGGAAAAATATGAAAACCTGGGGGGGAAAATGCACTTCAATACCAGTGTCGATAGAATTTTAACGGAGAAGAACAGGGTGAAAGGAATTAAATTGAATACCGGCCAGGAAATTCCTTGCGATATTGTGGTTTCTGCTTCAGATGGTCGTTCCACGATATTCGAGCTACTTCAAGGAAAATACAAGGACAAAAATATTGTGGAAAAGTATGATAGCGGAGTATTTGAGCCCATTGACAAGACCCTTTATGTAGCGATAGGAGTGAATAAGGATTTTTCAGGCGAACCACGGAAACTGTATTTCCCTTTAAAAACGCCTATTGTGGTTGATGCCCTGACTACTTTGGATCATCTGGAAGTTTCACATTATTGCGATGACCCTGCCTCAGCCCCGGAAGGAAAAACGGTAATAACGTTGATGCCGGATGCAAAAGATTGGGAATATTGGAATAGTTTACGGAAGACGGATCGGGAAAAGTACGAAAATGAAAAAACCCGTATAGCAAATGAAATCATAGAAGCTCTTGATGCCCAGTTTGGGGACATTAAAGTAAACCTGGAAATGATAGATGTATCAACACCTGCAACCTATATACGGTATACCAACAATTGGACGGGTGGACAGATTAGCTGGAAGGCTACCAGGGAAACCTTTGGAAAGCCAACCACCTGGAAAATTAAGGGTTTATCCGATTTTTATATGACCGGGCAATGGGCTGGTACTTCGGGAGGTTTAAATAATGTGGTTATGATGGGGAATCACCTGGCACAAATAATTTGCAAAGATGAGGGAAAAGCCTTCCAAACAAATTAGAACTTTAAGAATCAAAATAAACCAAAACTTGTATGTTCATTCCGGAAATTGAAAAGAAATCTGTTGAGGAAATAAAAAAATTCCAGGAAGCCCAATTACCAGGTTTGTTGGAATATTTAGTTAAAAATTCGAAGTATTATCAAAAAATATTTTTGCAGAATAAAATAGATATTTCAAGTATAAAAACAATTGGAGATCTTTCTAAAATTCCGGTTACTACAAAAGACAATCTTCAGGAAGAAACAGATGACTTTTTATGTGTACCCAAAAAAGATATTGTTGATTTTGTGACCACTTCTGGTACACTGGGTGAACCGGTGACCTTTGCCATGACCGACAAGGACCTTGACCGCCTGGCATATAACGAATACATATCCTTTTCATGTGCCAATACTACTGAAAACGATATCTTTCAGCTAATGGTTACTCTTGACAAGCGATTCATGGCAGGAATGGCCTATTTTTTGGGTTTGCGTAAGTTGGGGGCCGGAATTATCAGGCTTGGGCCCGGAATGCAGGAGTTGCAATTTGAATCCATTATGAAGTTTTCACCTACCGGACTTATCACAGTCCCTTCTTTTATTCCCAAACTTATTGATTTTGCCCTGGGAAAAGGGATTGACCTGAACAGTACCAGCATTGAAAAAGCGGTATGTATCGGTGAACCCATCCGAAATACGGATTTTACACTGAATACCTTGGGAAGGAAAATACAGGAGAAGTGGGATATTAAGCTATACTCAACCTATGCGTCCACAGAAATGGGAACGGCCTTTACTGAGTGCGAGGCAGGACGAGGAGGCCATCATCACCCTGAAATGATTATCGTCGAATTTCTGGATGAAAACAATAGGCCTGTTCAGGAGGATGAAGCCGGTGAGGTTACCATTTCCACCCTGGGGGTGGAGGGAATGCCTCTTCTACGGTTTAAAACAGGTGATATATGCTTCTATCACACAGAGAAATGCTCTTGTGGGAGAAATACCATGAGACTTGGCCCGGTTATTGGAAGGAAACAACAGATGATTAAGCTGAAAGGAACCACATTGTATCCGCCGGCTATTTTTGATGTTCTCAATGAGATCGACTGGATTGAAAACTACATTATTGAGGTGAATACAGGAAAACTTGGTACCGATGAACTTACAATAAAGGTTGGGTGTCAGGAAGAATATTATACTTCTGAAAAAAGAATTAAAGATCATTTCAGGGCAAAGCTAAGAGTTGCCCCGGAAATTGAATTTTTCAAGCCTTCGGATATTTTAAGACAACAATTGCCTGAAAATACAAGAAAACCCATTAACTTTATAGACCATAGAACCATCTAAAAATTCTTAGTCATGAAAAAATTATATTTTATAGTATTTATTGCTTTTGCATTCAGTTGGGGAGCCAATTCTCAGAGTGCAGAAGATATTACCAATGCGGAGACCCTTACTTTCTTTGGAATTGATTATACCTATTGCTATTTTATTCCCTCTGAGGCTTTTTATGATACGGATGACCTGGGGGCGAAAATAATTGCATGGAATAACCTGTTTAAGTCTGAACATGAAAAATACCTTGCAAAGAACTTCAGTAAGGAAATTGTCTTTACCGATGAAATGGTAAGGAAACTAAATGTGATAATTGATCCTGTCACCAGGGTTTCCGATGACGAATCCTTATACAATCATATAAACAAAGAAGAGGTTAATACTATTGTAAGCAATTACCAAATACCAGAAGACCTTTCCGGAGTAGGATTTGTTCTAATAGCAGAATGCTATAGCAAAACCGAAGTTAAAGGAGCATATTATGTAGCTTTTTTTGATATACCCTCAAAAAAGATTTTAACTGTTGACCGCATGACCGGGAAGGCAAGAGGCTTCGGTTTGAGAAACTACTGGGCAAATTCCTATTATGTTGTTCTTAAGGATGTAGGTGATAAAATTAAATAGGAGCTTGTTATTTGATGAGGTTATTACTCCTTTTATCTGGAATTCTACTTCTTTCTAATCCGGGATTTTCGCAGGCTTCCAATATTGGTATTACGCTAAAAGGGATTACTGAATTAAAAGGGGATCTTAAAGTCGGTTTATTTACAGATGAAGTCAATTTCAAGCAAAAGATTAATCCTGTAGATTCAATAATCATCAAGCTTACATCCCACACAGAATCAGTAAGTTTCTCTGGTATAAGCCAGGGGAAATATGCTATCGCAGCCTATCATGATGAAAATGAAGATGGGATTTTGAATACAAGACAACTGGGAATACCTGAAGAGGGTGTAGGATTTTCAAATATTAATGTATTTAGGAAAAAACCTGTCAAATTTAAGGAGGCAGTTTTCTTTTTAGAATCAGATACTACCATTGTAATATCCCTGTTTTATAATCCCAAAAAAACAAAATAAGGTAATTTAAAGTGTCATTTAGGGTAAATTTATGAAAACGGAAATGGTTCCGTTTCAAATTTCTAATTTTTATCTCTAAATTAGCCGATTATTTTTCAAAAAAGAAGAATGAAAAAAGTATTGGTAGTTAGCTATTCTCAGTCAGGTCAACTGGAAGAAATTGTTCAGAATGTATTGACAGATCTAAGGAAAGATGAGTCTATTTATATTCATCATGAAAGACTAAAGCCAATACCTGATTTCCATTTTCCCTGGAAGGATATTGGTTTTTGGGATGCCATGCCCGAATCAGTTCGAATGATACCCGCGGCACTGGAACCATACCAGTTTGATCCGGCAGATAAATTTGATTTGATTATATTGGGTTATCCCATTTGGTTCCTGAGCCCTCCCATTCCCTTGAATACTTTTTTACAAAGCCCTGAAGCGGCAAGGCTAATGATAAACACTCCGGTAATTACTATTATTGGATCAAGAAACATGTGGGTGGGTGCACAGGAAGACATTAAGAAACAAATTGCAGTGAACCAGGGAATCTTATGTGGAAATATTTCTTTACGCGACCGACACCATAATCTTCCCAGTGTGGTTACCATTATTTATTGGATGCTTACAGGCAAAAAGGACAGGTATCTTGGGATATTTCCCTACCCGGGCGTTTCAGAAAAAGACATTGCTGAGGCTACCCGTTTTGGTCTTCCTATTCGGAATGCTTTAGCAAATTCTAAATTTGAAAACCTGCAGGACGAATTACTTGAAATGAAATCAGTTGAATTGCTACCGGATATTGTTTCCATGGAGCTAAAGGGGAAAAGGATTTTTAAGCTGTGGTCGGCATTTATACTTAAAAAAGGTGGACCTGGTTCAAAACAGAGAGTTGGCAGGCTAAAATTGTTTAAATGGTACTTGTTGTTTGTTATCTTTGTTGTTTCACCCCTGGCATCTTTAATATATTACCTGAGCTATCCATTTTTTGTTCGCAGGATTAAAAGAAATTTAAAGTATTACAAAGGAGTTGCACTCAGGTAAAGGTTATATTGTTGAATAATGAATAAGGTTTATATTAATAAAATTGAAAAGTATTTGCCAAACGATCCTGTTCCAAATGATAGGATGGAGGATTATCTTGGGTTGATCAATGGAAACCATTCAAAATCAAAGAATATGATTTTGAGAAGTAACAAAATAAAAACCAGGTATTATGCTTTAGATGAGAACGGAAACCCGACACACAGCAATGCGGAATTAACGGCTATTGCTATCCGTAAGTTGTTTGATGATAATATAAAACTATCAGATATTGAATTGCTTACTGCAGGAACCTCATCTCCTGATACCATTCAGCCTTCACATGCCCTTATGGTATTAGGGGAATTGGGTTGCCATCCTATGGAAGCAGTTAGTCCAAATGGAACCTGCAATGCCGGTATCCTTGCCCTGAAGTATGCATACATGGCTATTTTATCTGGCCAGTACAAGAATGCAGTCTATGCCTCTTCAGAGACTTTTTCATCATGGATGCATGCCCGGAATTTTAAGGATGAGGTCGATAAACGGAGTGAAATTGAGAACAATCCTTATATAGCTTTTGAGAAAGATTTTCTCCGGTGGATGTTATCTGATGGCGCAGTGGCTGCATTGATTCAGGATAAACCAAACAAAGATGAAATTTCGTTAAGAATTGAATGGATGGATATTCGTTCTTATGCCAACGAATTGGAGCCCTGTATGTATGCCGGATGTGTTAAGGATAAGGATGGTAAAACGACAGGCTGGAGGAACTTTTCCAGCGAACAATTAGGAGCTTTATCTGTTCTATCTTTAAAGCAGGATGCGAAACTTCTTCAGGAGCATATCCTCCAGAAAGGCTCCGATTTTCTGAAGGATGTAGTTGAAAAACGGAATTTGAATCTGGATGATATTGATTATTTTCTGCCACATATTTCATCGATGTTTTTTAAGGATCCCATCTTGAATAACCTGGCTGAAAATGGAGTATATATCCCGGAAGAAAAATGGTTTATAAATCTACCAAAAGTAGGTAATGTGGGTGCTGCCTCCGCTTCCTTAATGGTCGAAGAACTTATGAATTCCGGGAAATTGAAAAAGAATGACAAAATCCTTTTAATGGTACCGGAAAGTGCCCGGTTTTCATACTCATATGTGCTATTAACGGCAGTGTGACAAGCATTTAATTTTTTACTTTTCTAATATGGGATTCTATTCCCAATAATAAAAAACTCTCATGAAAAGCAAAGAAGTTCCACAGGATGATGCAAACATGATGGAGGGAAAATGGAAGGATCCCATTTATACCGTTGATGAAAATGGCCATTACACCACCTCCTATAGCCTGGGTTGGGATGTTAAGAATGCAGTGATGCAACAGGCCTGGGATAACATCAATGAAAAAATTGAACTCGCGAAAGAGAAAATCAAGATCGGAAAGGCTAGTCCATTGGTTTATTACATCGAAAAAAATATAATGGATGTGGGTTTGGTGGCAAAATATATGGGCTATTGGAAATGGAAGGTGAAAAAACATTTGAAACCCAAATATTTCAACAGACTTGCAGAGAGTGAATTAAAAAAGTATGCAGATATTTTTAATGTCACAATTGAAGAATTAACAGATGTTGATGCTATTTTACTGGAGGAGAAAGAAGGATGAAAAAAGAGTTGAATTTTGAACATAAACAATATGCTCATTGTGAAAATGGTGTTGTTTCAAATTTATTGAATTTTTATGGTATTCAGCTAAGTGAGCCTATGATTTTTGGAATTGGATCCGGACTTTTTTTCTCTCACATGCCCTTTTTGAAAATCGATGGAATACCAGTTACTTCTTTCAGGCCATTACCAGGAATAATATTTAGTCGAATTTCAAAACGGTTGGGTGTTAAATTTGAAAAACGAAGGTTTAGAAGCAATCCTGAGGCAGCCATGCAGGCTCTTAATAAAAATATCGATAAGGATATTCCAACTGGAATGCTGGTGGGCGTTTACAATTTAAGTTATTTCCCTGTTTCCTATCGATTCCATTTTAATGCCCATAACATTGTAGTGTATGGTAAGAATGATCAGTCATATATGATCAGCGATCCCATCATGGAGAATTGCACTGAACTTACTTACAACGAATTAAAAAGAGTTCGTTATGCCAAAGGAGTTTTTGCACCAAAAGGGCATATGTACTGGGTTGAAAAGATTCCTGAAAACATTGACCTCAAAAAGGCGATACTTAAAGGAATCAATCATACCTGCAAGGATATGCTGACCATACCTGTTCCCATGTTTGGAGTAAAAGGAATTCGTTTCCTGGCAAAGCATGTTAGAAAGTACCCCCAAAAAATGACGCCCAAAAAGGCGGCTTTATTTGCAGGTCAGATCGTTCGTGCTCAGGAGGAAATTGGAACAGGAGGCGCCGGATTCAGGTATATCTATGCCGCATTTTTGCAGGAGGCCAGTAAAATATTAGAAAATGAATCCCTTGTGGAACTATCCAAAGAAATGACAGGTATAGGTAACCAGTGGCGCGAGTTTGCCGTGATAACAGGTCGAATCATAAAGAATCGTAACAAAGCGGATGAGAATTATGAACTTGCAGCTCAGAAATTATTCGAAATAGCAGATAAGGAGGAAATGTTTTTTGAAAAACTGAAAAACAGCGTAAAATAATGACCCCGTCCATACTTATAGAGATCATTGGCCTGACGAAGGTTTATAAAAATAGTACTGAACCTGCACTGAATGATCTGAATTTAACTATAAACAGAGGTGAAATATTTGGCCTGCTTGGGCCAAATGGGGCTGGTAAAACCACAACAATTTCTATTCTATGTTGCCAGATTAGTCCAACCCGTGGTAAAATTACGATTGATAACAACGATCTGGCTAAAAACCAGGAAAAGATAAAGGAAGTTATTGGTGTGGTTCCCCAGGATATTGCTATGTATCCAAGTTTAACAGCCTACGAAAATTTGCGATTTTTTGGGAACATGTACGGCTTAAAAGGGAAAAATCTGGAAGCCCGGATTGAAGAAATCATATCTGTTTTTGGATTGCAAAGTCACCTGCATCAAAAACTGAGTAACTTTTCTGGTGGAATGAAACGGAGGGTAAACCTTATGGCGGGTCTTCTGCATTCACCAAAAATTCTATTCCTCGATGAACCGACTGTAGGGATCGATGTTCAATCG
Organism: Bacteroidales bacterium; assembly: GCA_033791445.1. Classification (GTDB taxonomy): domain Bacteria; phylum Bacteroidota; class Bacteroidia; order Bacteroidales; family VadinHA17; genus JANTGF01. The sequence continues at coordinate 10,224 of JASJGS010000009.1, forward strand.
AAGAGTGTTATTATTAAATACCTGGAGCAGCTTAATAGAAAAGGTGTCAGTATTGTATACACATCCCATCATATGGAAGAAGCTGAGCACTTTTGTACTCAGATTGCTATAATTGACCATGGAAAAATCATTACCCAGGGAAGACCAAAAGAACTGGTTGCAAAATATGAAGGCTGTAATACTTTGGAGGATATTTTCCTGCATCTTACAGGGCGAGGACTAAGAGACTGAATTTATGTGGCTAAAGTTTAGAGCAACATCCGTAAAAGAAATGCTATTGCTGCTGAGAGATAGGGCAGGATTGGCAATGCTATTCATTATGCCGATGGCTTTGATCTTAATTATGACCTTATTGCAGGATAGTACCTTTAAGAGGTTGGAAGAAAAGAAACTTTCTGTGCTGGTTCTTAATTATGATCCAGGATTGTTCGGAAAGAGCCTGGTTAAAGGGCTATGGGAAGCAGAAAACTTTGAGCTGACAGAGGAACTAATCTCAGGAGAAGGTCTTGATGTGGAAATTCTTAAAAAACGTGTTGCTGATGGAGATTATCAATTTGGTTTGGTCATTCATAAAAATGCTACTGAGATTTTAGAAAATAAAATTAAACTTAGAATACAACTTCAATTTCCTGACGAGGAAAGCCTTTTTGACATTGATGAATCCATTGCAGCAGACTCACCAACAATTGATATCTACTTTGACCCGGCAATAAAGGATTCATTTAAACAAGCTATCTCAGGATCCTTACGGCAGTTAAGTTCTTTCATTGAGGCAGATATGCTGTTCGATATTTATGCGGAACTATTTGATGATCTCTTGGATATTCAATTAAAGCAAACTGAAGGTTTCAATGAAATGGTAGTATTCAATCAAAAGCATGCTACTGCAAAAGATCAGGAACGAATTATTATACCAAATTCTGTACAGCATAATGTGCCCGCCTGGACTGTATTTGCAATGTTCTTTATAGTTATTCCCCTGGGAGCCAATATTATAAAGGAACGTCAGTCTGGAGTCTCAGCTCGTCTAAAAACTATGCCCGGTTCAAACTTGCCAGTGATATTGGGTAAGGCCACAGTATACCTTGTAGTGGGGATCTTGCAAGCCTGCTTTATGCTTTTAATTGGTGTATTTGTATTACCCTTGTTTGATTTACCCTCACTTGACCTTGGGAATCATTACTTTGCATTATTTCTAATTACCATTTCTATCTCATTGGCAGCAACTGGGTTTGGAATTGTAATAGGTACCATCGCTAAAACCCATGAGCAATCCTCCATTTTTGGTTCTATCTCAGTGGTAATATTAGCTGCCATAGGTGGTATTTGGGTACCATTGTTTATGATGTCAGATGTAATGGTGGCTATAAGTAGATTATCACCTCTCAACTGGGGACTGAACGGTTATTCTGATATATTCCTTAGAAATGCTGAAATCACTGATATTCTTGGTTATGTTATTGCCCTCCTGACTTTTTTTATGGCTTGTATTTTTGTTTCCTTCTTCTATAACAAGTTGAAAAGAACAAGCTAGCAATCAAGCGGATTCTTTTTGTTTTATCAGGAATCTTTATTTAGAAAAACAATGTTGTCTAAATTGGACAATTAATAGTATCATTTCCCTAATTTTGTAGAATTGAATTCAGATACAAGAGCATGAATATACATTTGAAAGATAGAACTGAAGTTAAGATCAGGTTTGGAGAGGTTGATTCAATGGGCATAGTATGGCATGGGAATTATGTGAAGTATATTGAGGAAGGGCGGGAATCTTTTGGAAGGAAGTATGGCATCTCCTATATGGATATATATAGCAATGACGTGATGACTCCCGTGGTGAACATGAATGTTGATTTTAAAAAACAGGTTCATTATGGTGACCAGCTCATAATCGAAACAGAGTTTGTAGATCAGCCGGCAGCTAAGATTCTTTTCCGATATAGGATTTTTAGAAAACTGGATAATGAGCTTGTAGCCACTGCTGAAACCACCCAGGTATTTATTGATTTGAATCGTGAAATTCTTCTTTACAATCCTGAATTCGTATTGGATTGGAAAAGGAAAGTGGGCCTAATGAAGTAATTTTTATGGTTTATCTCGAAACAAACAACATTATTTCATCGCTGGGGTTTACAACAACAGAGAATTTTAATGCCCTAAAAGCTGGAGAAACGGGAATTTCTCTAATTGATAATCGGAAATATTACCCGGAACCTTTCCAAGCCTCAATGCTGGATACTGAACGATTGGAGGCCCATTTCTCAGATGCTGAGAATGCAAAATATACCAGGTTAGAGAAAATGATCATTTTGTCTATAAAATCAGCTCTTAAGCAGGCTAATGTAGATATTCGTTCGGAGAAAACGGGGGTAGTAATTTCCACTACAAAAGGTAATATTGATTTGTTGATGGATAATAATGCACAGCAATTTCATCCTGACCGGGTATTGCTTTGGAAACTTGGGCATGTCATTCAGGATTATTTTGGCAATCCCAATAAAGCTATTGTACTTTCCAATGCCTGTGTATCAGGGGTACTGGCTTTAAATAATGCTGCTATGTTTATCAAAAATGGCAAATATGAAAATGTGGTGGTAACAGGTGCGGATATTGTATCGCGATTTGTATTGAGTGGCTTCATGTCATTCATGTCGCTAAGCCCAGAACCCTGCAAACCCTTTGATAAAAATAGAGATGGTTTATCACTGGGAGAAGCAGCCAGCACTATTGTTGTGAAAAAGCAAAAATCATCTAAAAGCTGCATTGCTCATATTGGTGGAGCATCAGCCAATGATGCCAATCATATATCCGGCCCATCAAAGACAGGTGAGGGATCATTTATAGCTATAAAAAAGGCGATGAATGAAGCCAGTATAGGGGCGGATTCTATTCAGCATATATCTGCTCATGGAACAGCCACTCCATACAATGACGAAATGGAAAGTATTGCTATAGAAAGAGGTGGATTAAATGAGGTTCCTGTAAGTAGCTTTAAGGGAAGTTTTGGCCATACATTAGGGGCAGCAGGCTTGGTTGAAACATCTATTCTTATGGAAGAGATGCGAAAGAATATTTTGGTGAAAACAACCGGATTTAGTGAGCTTGGTGTATCTAGAAAAATTAATGTGGTGAAGGAAACACATCCACATGAAATAAATACAGCCCTTAAGATGGCATCTGGTTTTGGAGGAAGTAATGCCGCATTAATTTTGCAAAAAGTATAGTGAAGCAGCTTAGAATAAAAACATATTGTCATATAAAGAACAAGCAGGTTTACCTGAATGGCAAGCTGGTTTTTCACTTTGAAGAGCCATCTTCACTAGGTGATTTTATGAAGAAGGTGTACAAGCATTTTAAATTAAAGTACACCCGGTTTTACAAAATGGATGACATAAGCAAGCTTGGTTTTGTCGCCTCTGATTTGATATTAAAGAACCTTGATGGTTCAAATTTTAAAAGTGAGGATGTTGGACTGGTATTAAGTAACTCCAACTCTACTTTAGTGACGGATTCTCATTTTCAGGAGTCAATTAATAATTATTCAGATTTTTATCCAAGTCCTTCTGTATTTGTATATACACTTCCCAATATTATGATGGGAGAGATTTCTATACGGCATGGCTTCAAAGGGGAGAATGCTTTTTATATATTTGAAAGATTTCAGCCTGAATTCATTGTAGATTATATCAATCAGTTATTTTTGTCCCAGAAATTGAAAGCCTGCATTGGTGGGTGGGTCGACCAATCAAAGGATAGCTATGAGGCTTTTATATACTGGGCGGACAATATGGAAGGAGATTCAGCTATCAAGCATACACCCTCTGAAATTGAAAATATTTACAATTTAACATAGTTTACATGGAAGAATTGATTGCAAAACTAAAAGTTCAGATAATCGAACAACTTAACCTGGAAGATATGGAACCGGATGAAATCGATGAGGATGAACCCTTATTTGGTGATGGACTGGGCTTAGATTCTATAGATGCACTGGAATTAATTGTACTTTTAGAAAAGGAATATGGAATTAGGATTGAAAACCCCAAGGACGGACAAAAAATATTTTATTCTGTCAGAAGCCTTGCAAAATTTATTTCCGATAATCAAAAATAACATAATCACATTTTAATGTCATCTGCTGTTGTTGTAACCGGCATAGGAATTATTTCATCAATTGGTAAAAATATCGGGGACACTACCCGATCATTACTTTCTGGTAGAAGCGGGATATCACCAATTTCAATTCTCAGCACCAGACATAAAGATGACTTTGTGCTGGGAGAAATCAAACTAACTCTTGAAGAGTTGGCAACCATGGCTGACGTCAACCCCGATGCACCTTGGACCAGAACTGCTTTATTGGGCCTTATTGCCGCCAAAGAAGCAATGAATGATGCCGGAGTAAGCGATAAGGACACTTTGCATACTGGAATTGTATCT
>JASJGS010000010.1:0-20443 GCA_033791445.1 Bacteroidales bacterium
GGTGTCGGAGCCATGGTAATACTTTCTATGGAAACGCGAGAAATACTGGCCCCGGTCATACTACCAATGTAAAGATACTTCAGGGATTTTCCTAAAATATTCTTGATTTCCACCATGTACTGATTGGAGTAAATCTCCGGATATTCAGTTAAAACCTCGTTGTTTATTTTTTCTTCTTCACGGACAAGGTTGACCCTGGTAAATTTGGGGTATAAGCGAACAAACAAAATAACGCCCAGTACACCAAATGGATAAGCAATACCATATCCGATAGAGGCCAAAGTGGAATTTGTACTGTCAATAGCAACTGCAAGCCCTGGGGTACTTGTTAAAGCTCCCGAAAGAAGACCAATTCCTAAAATAGGATCTACATTAAATAGTTTTGACAAAAGGATAGATGAAAATAATGCACTAAGAATTAGTATTAGCGTGAGGATAATAAGAGAGCTGCCCTGTTTACGAAAAGATTGCACGAAACCGGGGCCAGCCTGAATGGCAATGGTAAAAATGAATAAAACAAGGCCAATATATTGGAAATCAACAGGAACTTGAACTCCGTAATGCCCGAAAATAAGTGCGACAAAGATTACAGCAGAAACATCGAGTGAAATACCCTTTATTTTAATCTTTCCGAGAATATAACCCAGGGCAACTATCAGAAAAAAAGCAAAGTAACTATTTGAAAGCAATCCCATTTATGTTAAAATTTGATCGGCAAAGTTAATAAATTTCAAATGAGAAATTTGGTTCCATATCCTTATTAATATCATGTTTTTTATCATGAAAAGCAGGACTTTATAATTTAAAACCATTTTTAAAATTTCTCGTATAGTATTATACTATTGGCATGGTTCTTGTATTTTTATACTTTGCTGATTGAGAACTTATTTGTATCTTTGCAGTGATTTCTAAGAGGTTAAAGCAGTGAGGGAATTATATGGGAAAGACTTTTACTCTGTTTATCATTTTTGCATTTGTTTTTGTCGGGATCATTAATCTAGATGTTTCCGGCAAGAAATATATTATTAAAAATTCTGGTAATACATTTGTTCCCAATACTATAGCTGAGGTTGAGATTGGTGATACAATTCGCTGGGAGTGGGTTAGTGGTACCCACACAACCACCTCTCTAAGTATTCCATCCGGAGCCCTATCATGGGACGAACCAATAAGCAGCTCAAGCAATTCATTTGAATATGTAATCAGAGAAAACGGGACTTATAATTTCAAATGCACGCCGCATGAATCAGTTGGTATGATTGGATCCTTTACTGTTAATTCAGTTGCGTCCATTTCTGATTTTCAATCATCTATTTCAGAGATTACCCTGTATCCAAACCCGGCAAAAGATCAAATACATCTATCTTTTGAGGCTGGTGGTTCAAACGCTGGATTCCTTAGAATTCGAGACATGCTGGGAAAAGTGATAAATGAAACCAGTATTGATATTTCCCCTGGAGGAAACCAGATTGATGTCCAGATTGATTATCTAAGAAACGGAATCTATTTCCTTGAAATGAATATCAGGGATAAGAAAAAGATTGTCAAGCGGTTTATCAAGAAGAGCTAATCACTTCTCAAACAAAATTCAATTTATTTTATTCTATTGTCCTCCAAAGTGGAAGACTTATATATGATTTATATTGAGACACTTACTCTTTTGAATTAAGAATAACACATTCGGAAAGTTGAACATCTGTTTGCAAGCCATTGCATTTTCCTTTGACTCTTATATTTTCCCCGGGACTTAGGCCAATTAACACTTCTTTGTTGCTTGCTGAGTAAGTACTATCCAATGAACAACGAATACCGAAAAGATCATCCAAAAGAAATAATACTGTATTGTTTTTGGCATCTGTATGAATACTGGCAAGAGGCCCATTCACCTCAATTATTCTATTTAGAAATTTCTGATTGGCTTCTTCTTCATTCTTTGAAAAGGCATCATATAAATCAGCAGCCTCTATTTTATATTTAATGGAAGCATCCTCCCCGGGCTTCTCTGGGCTGGAACATTGGCTGCTTAAAATGATTGATATAATGAATAACGTACAGATAATAACATTAAAAAACTGATTATTCTTTTTCATCACTAAAGCTTACTAGGATACTTAAAAATCAATAGAATAAAGTTAAGTGAATATATGACCTTATTGAAGGAAATTTGCCAAAATTTGAATTAAGGCAGTGTTTAAAGCTAAAAATAACAAGGCGAGACCACAAAGTGTGAAGTTAGATTACTTATATTTGAAAATAAGAAAAGAGTTATTTCCTAATCACACTAACAACTATGACTACCAATTCAAGTTCTTCAATCACACCTGAGGGGCGTTTACTTTCACTTGATTTTTTTCGTGGGTTCACCATGTTTTTATTAATAGGAGAATTTACCGGGCTGTTTTCTAATCTTACTGACCCGGCTCTAGATGGAACATTTATTCATGCCATTGGGATGCAATTTCACCATCACCCTTGGAACGGGTTGCGTTTTTGGGATCTGGTGCAGCCATTTTTCATGTTCATTGTGGGTGTTGCCTTGCCTTTTTCTGTTGCTAAGAGGACCAAACAAGGAGAAAGTTATAATCAATTACTGAGGCATGCTATTAAAAGGTCGGGATTACTTCTTTTGCTTGGTTGGGCCCTGTATTGCATTGGACCTGGTAGGATTACGTTTCATTTCCAGAATGTGCTTGCTCAGCTTTCTGTAACTTATATCATCGCTTTCTTAGTGATGCGGAAATCCATTTCCTTTCAACTGATACTGTCATTTGGATTATTATTACTTACTGAAATAATATACAGAACATTCCCTGTGGAAGGATTTAATCTTCCTTTTGTGCCGAATCAAAACTTTGGAACCTGGCTTGATCTGTTGTACAATGGTGCTGATCTTAACGGGCATTGGGTATCATTCAATGCAATACCCACAACTGCCCATACTATTTGGGGCGTACTGGCAGGCAAAATCTTAATTAGTAATAAGACTTCTGCCCAGAAATTAAAAATATTAATTATTGCTGGCCTGACAGGGGTAATTATTGGCTATGCCCTTGATCCAATCACTCCAATAATTAAGAGAATATCAACCAGTTCCTTTGTTATTGTTAGTGGTGGCTGGTCACTTCTTGTACTTGCATTTTCATATTGGCTGATTGATGTTAAAAAGTCAAGAAGCTGGGTAATTTTCTTTGCAGTGGTTGGAATGAATCCTCTATTTATTTATCTATTTGCTCATTTAGACGGAGCAAACTTAATCAGACATATCATTATCCCCTTTTCACAGGCCTTGTTTGGCTGGACAGGGGATTTGGCAACTAATATTATTACCAATTCTATAGTATGGTTTCTGTTGTGGTATATTTGTTATTGGATGTACAAGAAAAAAATCTTTATTAAAATTTAATCCTCATAAAGATATCTGGTCTTAAGCTTATTTGTAGTTAGCTCAACGATTTGCATCTTATATGTCATGGTACCACCCCAATAGCCCACATCTACAATTAGTACGCTGTCTGATTCATATTTCCAGGTGCCTTCATAATCAGCGTAACTTATTGGCGGAGTACCGCACCAACCAGAATTTTTGTGTTCTAGGAATATTCCACTTTCAGATATTTTAAAACCATACTTGTCATCATCAAGTTTATTCTTTTTAGTAAATATGGTCAGATCTTCATCATAATCACTCTGCACCCAGATTCCCTCTAATTCACCAGCTTCAGGTGCTAGAGAAACCTTTTCACAGGAGGAGAGCAACATTAATAAAACTATTGGGACAAATAATTTCAGTAATTTCATTTTTTACTTATAGTTTAGGATTACGAACACTTTACGCACAATTTTTATGCCAAAATAATTGTAATTTTGATAGTTCAATTGTGAAAGGAACTCTAATCACAAGATAAGAGAGAATAGATGAGTCAGATGTTTAAAAATATTACAGTTGTTTTGATATTGGTAATAGGGGTGAGTAGTCTCTCAGGTCAATCATTGCAGGGAATCATAACAGACTCAAATACAGCTGAAACACTGGTTGGTGTTAATGTATATCTTCCAGAATATTCAAAAGGTACTGTAAGCCAAATTGATGGGAGTTATAATTTAGAGAATTTGCGTCCGGGAACTATTCTTGTTCAATGTTCCATGATTGGATATAAAACCAGGATACTCCATATAAAGCTTGGCGGTGAAAAACTAATTCAGAATATAGATTTGGAACCAGCCATCATTGAAGGTGAAGAGATAGTAATTACTGGTGGTTTTTATAGCAGCCAGCATGAAAATGTAATTAAAATAAGTACGATTAAGCCAAAAGAAATTCTTCAATCCGGTTCACCCTCTTTTATTGAATCTCTTACCAGGGTACCTGGAGTGGATATGATTTCAAAAGGGCCTGGTGTGGGCACTCCCGTTATTAGAGGTCTATCATTAAGCAATATTCTGTTTTTGAACAATGGAAGCCCAATGAATAATTTCCAATTTTCTGAGAATCACCCTTTTATGGTTGATGATATTGGAATTCAAAAGGTGGAAGTTGTGAAAGGTCCTGCTTCTCTTTTATATGGTTCAGGAGCTGTTGGTGGGGTATTAAATCTCATAAAAGAGCCTCCAGTAGCAGAGGGAAGGATCATGGGCGAATATGTTGGAAAATATTTTAGTAATTCATCAGGAATTGTTTCGAACTTTGGGCTGAAAGGAACAAATAGATCTGTTAACTGGGGATTAAATGCTGGTATTAATTCTAATAAAGATTACTATGATGGAGATAAAAACAGAATTCCGAATACCCGGTTTAATCGCACCAGTTTTAAGGCAAATGCAGGCCTGATTCAGGGCTTTGGATCATTCAGATTATTCTATGATTATAACCATGATAAACTAGGAATGGCTGTATTACCTGCTTTAACACTTGTATCTGATAATGGCCGAAAAAATGAAGTATGGTATCAGGACCTAAAAGATCATTTGATTTCCTTCCAAAGTAAATTATTTCTTGGTCGTTTCAAGCTAGATGTAAATTTATCCTACCAGATGAACAATCGTAAACTTCTTGGATCTGAGCACGAAGATGAACCAGATCATGATCCTTTACTAGTTGATATGGATTTATCCACTTTTAACTACAAAATACAAACAACCATTCCTACAAATGATGTTACAAAGATTATTTTCGGACTGCAGGGAATGGACCAAACGAATAAAAATTATGATGCCCCACAACGTGTAGTACCAGATGCTCATATTACTGATTTTTCTCTTTTTGGATTGGGTCAGCATTATCATTGGGATCATTTAATGATTCAGGCTGGGATTAGATGGGATTACAGGTATATTCATGTGCCAGAACAGGTTTCAAGTGGCCATTCTCATGAAGAGGAGGGTGGGGAAGAGCCTGTTGATTCTCTAATTAAGATTGACCGGAATTTTAATAACCTAAGTCTTTCTATTGGAGCCACCCTCAACCTGGCAGAAGAAACTCTATTCAGGCTAAATATTGCATCTGCTTTTAGAAGCCCGAATCTGGCTGAGCTAACCCAAAATGGGGAGCATGGAATTCGATTTGAGCAAGGTAATGCCAATTTAGACTCTCAGCGAAATCTGGAATTCGACTTGAGCTATCATTTTCATTCCAACCATGTTACGCTTGATCTTTCAGCCTTTTATAATAACATATTCAATTACATCTACCTGGCCCCAACCAGTGATACAACAATGGATGGAGATAAAATTTACCGATATTCACAAACACATGCATTTTTGTATGGAGGAGAGGCGATAATTCATTTTCATCCCCATCCATGGGACTGGTTGCACGTCAAAGCAGACTGGTCATATGTAATGGGTAAAGAAAAGGGGGGAGATTACCTTCCATTTATACCTGCTCAGAAAATACGGTTGGAGCTTGAATTTCAGAAGGAGAAATGGAAATCTCTTAGAGATATCTTTGCAAGAATTAGTACAGATTTTGTTTTTCAACAAAACCATCCTTCTGAATTCGAAATGTCCAGCTCCGGCTATACTTTATTAAATCTTGGATTTGGAACAGACATATCTGTAAAAAATCAATATTTTACTGTGGGACTGTTTTTTAATAACCTTCTCAATAAAACTTACATAGATCATCTATCAACATTGCGAGATTTGGGTTTAAATAATATGGGAAGGAATATTTCTTTATCTGTAAAGATTCCCTTTGGTATAAGAAACTAGATCAACCAGAAATTATCAAATCAAACAATGATAGTTTTTTGGTGAGGCCCTCTCTTTAAAACTCATTAATAACAATTACTCCGGTTTCACTGAATTTATTCATGTCTGGCAAAGCTTTTGTAGATTCCTCCAGGTTTATAGTTTTTCCAATAAGTCTTTCCGGTTTAAGTTTTCCATTTTTAATCATCTCAAGCATAGGTCCATATTCATAGGCTTGCATGCCATGGCTTCCAATAATTTCCGTTTCATTAGCGATAATTGTATGCATTGGAATAGGCGGATTTAAATCATCAGCCAGCATCAGGCCAATTTGTATATGCTTACCTCTTTTTCTTAAATTTGCTACAGAATTAAAGCAGGTTTCTCTACTTCCAAGCGCATCTAAAGAAATATGAACGCCTCCTGCTGAAATTTCTTTAACTGCAGCAACAACATCAGTTTTTTCTTTAGAATTAATTCCTTCAATGGCTCCAATTGATTTTGCAAAATCAAGTTTTTCATTGTCAATGTCAATGGCAATTACATTGGCGCCCATGGCATTGGCAATCATAATGGCGGAAAGCCCTACACCTCCGCAGCCATGCACTGCAACCCACTGACCGGCAGATACCTTACCCTGTGCAACCAATCCGCGAAATGAAGTAATAAACCTACATCCCAGGCTTGCTGCAGTTACAAAATCAATTTCCTCCGGAAGCCGAACAAGATTAATGTCTGCACGATCAATGGCCACATATTCTGCAAATGAACCCCAGTTTGTAAATCCAGGCTGAAACTGATGATCACATATTTGTTGATTTCCTGATGCACATTGAGGGCAGGATCCACATCCACAGACAAAAGGAAGTGTCACCCGGTCACCTTTCTTCCAGAGTTTTACATCCGGCCCAATTTCTTCCACTATTCCTGCAAGTTCGTGGCCTGGTACATGGGGAAGAACAATATCGGGATCGTGTCCCATCCACCCATGCCAGTCACTTCTGCAAAGACCAGTGGCTTTTACCCCAATTATTACCCCATGTTTTTGTGGCTCAGGATCAGGAACATTCTGAATATTTATTGGGCCTCCAAACTTTTCATAGACAGCTGCTCTCATACCGGAAAATTTAAATAATTTTTAATTTATTTTATTTCGAAAACGTAGGCATATTTGCCTTTAAATGTACCTGGAGAAACAAGAGGTGGAGTAATAAATACTTTTCCATTTTCCTGCTTCCATGAAACCTCTTTTTCGTATCCATAAAGGTTTATTCTATTTACAGGATCAGATATTCCATTTATAATAATTTCATTATCTGGCCAATGGGTATAAATGGCAAATATCTTATCCTTTTTCTCCGTGAAAAATACAATCTGTTTCTGATTTTTAGTCGATAAATTCTTTGTTGATTCTGTCCAGGGGCGGGTTCTATAAATGGCTTCCCCATTAAGTTCCAACCATCCACCGATATCCTTTAATCTTTCCTGCATTATAACAGGACTTCGTCCGTCTGCTGTAGGGCCCACATTTAACAGAAGGTTTCCTCCGCGGCTTACTATTTCAACCAATTCATGAATGAGTTGTTCAGAACTGTTGTAAATATCAATATTCTCAGCCCGGTTGTAGCCATAAGAAACTCCCATCCCTCTACTTTCTTCCCAGGCATGATTCTTATCCATACCTTCGGCATCTTCATACTCGCTTGAAAAATAGTCTCCGTGTTTTCCAGGCATGTCTTTCCCAAATCGGTCATTTACAACCACTTCATTAGCATTAGGACCATCGTTGTATAACCAGGCTAAAAAATCAATTGTTTTCCATTCTTTACTGGTCTTATCCCATTCTCCAGCATCCGAAAAAATAACGGAAGGTTCATATTTTATAACCAAATCTTTCAGTTGGGGAATCATATGTTTATCAATATAATCTTCAGGAGGAATAGAATACTTTTGAACAAGTTTATCAGGAATATAATAACCTGATTTAGTTCGGTGAGTCTTATTGGTTTCCCATTCAATAATGGAATAATACAAACCCATTTTTAGTCCTTTTTCACGAACAGCCGTTGTTAATTCGCCCACCAGGTCTCTTTTAGGCCCAATATCAACACTATTCCAGTCTTTTTTATATGGACTGTCTGTTGGCCAAAGACAATAGCCATCGTGGTGCTTGGTTGTTAATACCACATATTTGGCCCCGGAATCTTCAAACAGTTCAGCCCAATAATCAGGATCCCATAGTTCTGCCTTAAATAATGGAGCAAAATCACGGTATTCAAAATCTTTGCCATAGTTTTTGTTGTGAAACTCTTTGCCACCGTTAATGGTATCAAACATAACCCGTGCATAATACCACTCAGCGTAGGAGGCATATTTTCCCGGAACTACTTTCCTCCAGGCCGGAACAGAGTATACACCCCAGTGGATGAAAATTCCAAATTTAGCATCCAGAAACCATTCTGGTACTGGCCTGGAATCGAGAGAGCTCCAGTCAGGTTTATATTTTTTCGTTTGAGAATGGCCTGAAAAAGCGAGAGCAAGGATAATAAGGATAATGGAGCTATTTTTTATCATGAAGAAGTTTTTTTGACAAAAAAAGGAATTATTTAAGGCATTGAAGTTAGCAAAAATGAACAAAACATATAGGGATTGGGATCAAATTAAAATAAGAAAAACCTGGGTAGTAGAATACACAAATCTGTGGTAAAAAAACTAAATAAATTTGACTAATAATAATAATCTATCTTAGCTGGAAATTTATTAGCCCATGAATAACAGTGAGTTGATGAGGTAATTTTCTTTTTTTTATTCAAATTAAAATTTCTACTTTTGCACGGCATTTTTGGGTACTTGGATATGTTGAAGAAATATAACATTCCTTTTCTTGGATTAAAAGAGGGGGAACATGAGTTTGAATTTCATGTAGACAGGGAGTTCTTTGAGAGTTTTGAGACATCAGAAATTAGTGAAGCAGATGTGAAAATTGCAGTGCTGCTTGAAAAAAGCCTTTGGCTTATGGTTCTTAATTTTACCATAGTCGGCAAGCTTGCTGCGAGGTGTGACAGATGTCTAGATGATTTTAGCTTAGCCGTTGACTTTGAGGGAAAATTATTCGTAAAATTTGGAGAGGGGAATGATGAAGTTGCTGATGATGTAATTTTTCTAAATGAAAAGGAGCATACAATTAACATTGGGCAATACATTTTTGAGTCGATTCATCTCTGTCTTCCCTATGCGCGTATTCATCCGGACGATGAAAACGGAGATAGTACCTGTAACCTGAAGATGCTTGAGAAACTAGAAGAACTATCAATACAAAACAACCATCAGGAAAATCATGATTCCAGATGGGATCAATTGAAGAAAATTAATAAATAATTAGAACTTAAATTAAATATTATGGCACATCCGAAAAGAAAAATCTCTAAACAGAGAAGAGACAAACGGAGAACTCATTATAAAGCCACCATGCCTACAGTCGCTACTTGCTCAAATTGTGGAGCAAGTGTGCAGTACCACCGAGTATGTCCAGAATGTGGATATTACAGAGGGAAATTAGCAATTGAGAAGGAAGTTGCTTCCTAGAATTTTTTATTATAGCTAGTCATGAGATTAGGATTGGATGTAATGGGTGGCGATTTTGCCCCCGAAGCAACAATTTTGGGAGCAATTCAAGCGAATAAAGAATTGCAGCCAGAAGTTGAATTGCTGTTGATAGGCAATGAGGAAACAATTAATGAGATTCTTGTCAGGGAAGATGCTGATTTATCCCAGTTTACCATTGTAAATGCTCCTGAAGTAATTGAAATGGGAGATCATCCCGCCAAAGCATTCTCTAAAAAACCCAATTCCAGCATATCAGTTGGTTTTGGATTGCTTAAAGGAGGTAAGATAGATGGCTTTGCCAGCGCTGGAAATACAGGGGCTATGCTTGTTGGTGTTCATTATGCGATCAAAACCATACCTGGTATAATTCGACCTGCTATTGCTACCTTTATTCCTACAGAAAGTGATATACCAACTTTGATACTTGATGTTGGTTTAAATCCCGATAGCAAACCGGATGTATTATATCAATATGGAATATTAGGATCGGTATATGCCAAAGGAGTTTGGGATATTGAGAATCCTAGAATAGCTCTTCTAAACATTGGTTCAGAAGAATCAAAAGGAAATCTGGTTGTTCGTTCAGCATATGAAATGATGTTGGGCTCGGAACATTTCAATTTCGTTGGTAATATCGAAGGAAACGATTTGTTTAGTAATGATAAAGCTGATGTAATTGTTTGTGATGGTTTCGTCGGCAATGTTGTGCTTAAAGAAGGAGAGGCATTTTATAAGCTTCTTCGAAAAAGAAAGGTCAAAGATGAATTTTTTGAACGATTTAACTTTGAGAACTTCGGAGGAAGCCCAATTCTGGGTGCTACATCAGTAGTAGTAATTGGTCATGGAATATCCAATGCAAAAGCCATTAAAAATATGATCTTGCATACCCGGGATATGATTGAGGCAGGCTTGGCAGAAAAAATAACATTAGCTTTAAAATAGATGGACAAAATAAATGTTGCCATTACAGGTATAGATGCCTGGGTTCCTGAATATCGGCTTACCAATGATGAATTGGCTACCATGGTCGATACTTCAGACGAGTGGATAATGCAACGAATTGGTATTAGAGAGAGGCGGATTTTGAAAGGGAAGAATATGGGTACATCCTATATGGGTGCTAAAGCTGTAGAGGGATTGCTTAAAAAAACCGGTACTTCTCCCGATGAAGTTGACCTGATCATAAGTACAGGTGTTACTCCCGATATGTTTTTCCCTGCAAATTCAAATATTATTTCTGACCTGGTTGGGATTAAGAATGCTTTCGGATTCGATATTAATGCAGCCTGCTCTGGGTTTGTATATACCTTACAAACTGCTGCTATGTTTGTTGAATCTGGCAGATATAAAAAAGTTATAGTGGTAGGTACAGATAAAATGTCTGCCATTACAGATTATACTGATCGAACCACCTGCCCTCTTTTTGGTGATGCCGCTGCCGCAGTACTTCTTGAGCCAACATCTGAGGATGTGGGTATAATCGACCATATTTTTGGGGTGGATGGCTCTGGCCGTCACTATCTTCATATGAAAGCTGGTGGATCAGCAAAACCAGCATCTTATGATACTATTGATGCCAGGGAGCATTACATTTACCAGGAAGGCCAGGCTGTATTTAAGTTTGCCGTTACAAAAATGGCCGATGTTTCTGTGGAGATGATGAAAAAACACAATCTTACAGCCGATGACCTCGCCTACCTTGTTCCCCATCAGGCCAATATGAGAATTATTGAAGCTACTGCCAGGCGTATGGGTCTGGAGAAGGAAAAGGTTATGATTAATATAGAGCGTTATGGCAATACAACCACTGCTACAATTCCTTTGTGTTTGTGGGAATGGGAAGATAAATTAAAGAAGGGAGATAATGTAATTCTGGCAGCATTTGGTGGAGGTTTTACATGGGGATCAATGTATCTAAAATGGGCTTACGACACGAAATCTTAGATAACGATTAAAGATAAATATCTGGATTTTTAGAACAGAATTAAATTTTTTGCTAATTTGGCAACAAAGATTTTAAAATCACGTATATTACTTTATCCTCTAGGTAAGTATGTAATCATAAATTCAACAAATTAGTTATGGCAAAAAATAGTGAATTCACAAGCAACGTTATTAACCTGATTGGCTCCGGAACAGAGATCAAAGGAAATGTTAAATCAAGCGGAGACATTAGAATTGATGGCGTTCTCAATGGTAACCTGAATACAAAGGGGAAATTGGTGATTGGTGAATCCGGAAAAGTAAAGGGTGAAGTTTTTTGCAGAAGTTCGGATATTGAGGGAACGATTGAAGGGAAGGTTAATGTGGCAGAACTGCTGACATTAAAAACTTCTGCACGAGTGAATGGTGATATCAAAACGGGAAGACTTGCTATTGAACCCGGTTCTGCGTTTACTGGTAATTGCATTATGACAGATGGTAAAGATGGTAAAGATGGACAAGGATCAGGAAAATCATTTAAAGAAATCACCGAAGAAAAAAGTTCTCCAGAATCAGCAGTTAAGTAGTTATACCCGGTATTCCGGAATGGTTTTTCAGATGGGGGTAATCATCTTTGCTGGAGTATTTGGCGGGATGAAACTAGATGAAAAAATAAAATGGGAATTTCCCCTTTTCACCCTCATTCTTTCATTATTTAGTGTAGTAGCAGCATTGTATGTTGTTTTAAAAGATTTTCTTAAAAAGTAATGAGAACTTCCATACAATTAAAATATGCTACATATCTTACTGCACTTACCCTTTCTTTTTTAATTCTTGGACTAGTTTTTATCCCTGGAAAAATCTCCGGGATAAGCCGAAACCAGTTTTTACTTACCATAGCATTATATTTCCTGGTAAATCAGGTTGTTTTGTATCTTTTCTTCAAAGGGAGAAGCAAAGCTCCGAATAAATCTATCCTATATACTTTTGCAGCAGTCTCTGCTAAGTTTCTGTGTTATTTGCTATTTATTGTGATCTATTATTTGGTTACAAAAAATCTTTCGACTAGCTACTTAATTGTATTTTTTATTCTATATTTAGCCTTCACAATATTTACGGTACTTGTTATAGTTAAGGTGCTAAAATCAAGTTAGTTATAATTTTTGCAAGGTTTGAAAAAAGTAGGATTAAAGTTAGTTTTAAGTCTTTTTTTATCTATTTCCTTTATTGGTTTATTCGCTTCAGAAGAAAAGCATGAAGAATCTTCTGAAAATGAATTTAATGCCAGTGAATTTATTCTTGGTCATATTGCTGACTCACATGAATTTCATATTGCAACCCTAAAGAATGGGCATCATATTTCGTTCCCCTTGCCTGTTATTTTATTTAGCAAAACCTCTGGCTTTAATTTCTTCATGTCGTCGAAATTATCACATGGGCATGAATATAAAGGATTTAGTCTGGATGAAGAGGGAGATCATAAAGGAAAAATTGTCGAGCACCAGGATAACGGTGAGATTACCCTTCCATTTGATTTTTCGATCACCAAGAATGTATTTTCCATGTTACTTTCAGCCGTCATTATCTTATGGTTGTTTATTGCATTGGGAAATTCTTATCGCAAATCAGGTATCTCAGAACCTAAAGGAATCCAGGGATTTTTAGAACCTCTTATTCTTTTTGTTCGCGATGATATTGCTATCGTCACGATTGGAAAAGATAAGTATGAAAAATTCATGCCCTATTTACTTACAGCATTCTTCTTTATATGGATAAACAACCTGATTGGAATTATTCCCATCTTCCCATTTGGATCAAATGTTACCGGAAATATTGCAGTTACGCTAGTCCTGGCTGTATTTACTTTTGTCATCACACAGCTTAATGCAAAAAAGACCTATTGGAAACATATTATAGCAATGCCAGGTGTTCCTTGGTGGCTTTACCCGGTTATGATACCTGTAGAAATTATTGGAATTTTTTCTAAGCCATTTGCTCTTATGATCCGACTCTTTGCCAATATTTCTGCCGGGCATATTATTATTTTAACCCTGATATCTCTGATATTTATATTTAAAACAATTCTCATTGCACCGGCATCTATAATATTTGTTCTCTTTATGGATGTGATCGAATTGTTGGTAGCCGTTTTGCAGGCCTATGTCTTTACACTTTTGTCTGCCTTATTTATAGGATTGGCTGTTCAGGAGGAGCATTAGAATTAGCAACATAGTTTATTTATTTACACTAATATATTGTTTAATTAAAATTACATTGTTATGACAGGAACATTTGCAGCAGTTGGAGCAGGCCTTGCAGTAATCGGCGCTGGTTTGGGTATAGGAAGAATCGGTGGTCAGGCTATGGATGCCATTGCCAGACAACCTGAAGCTTTTTCAATGATTCAGACAGCTATGATTATTTCAGCAGCTCTTATTGAAGGCGTGGCATTATTTGCCGTTGTTGTTGCATTAATTGCTTAAGAACCGAGTGCCGCAACGGTTGGTTGCGGCGCGGTTTTTTAATTTTTAAAATTTAAATACTATGGATATAGTAACTCCAGGAATAGGCCTTATCTTTTGGTCGACTCTTATCTTTATATTGTTGCTTATTTTATTAAAGAAGTTTGCTTGGAAACCCATTTTATTGGCTGTTAAATCTAGAGAAGACAGGATTAAAAGTGCTCTTGAATTGGCCGAGGAAACCAAAATTGAAATGGAGAAATTGAAAGCCGACAATGAGGCAATTGTTAAGGAAGCAAAAGAAGAACGAAATAAGCTCATACAGGAGGCACGAAGCATAAAGTCTAAAATGCTTGAAGATGCTAAAGGTCAGGCCGATGAAGAAGCAAAGAAAATTATTGAATCAGCCAGGGTCAAAATAAACAGTGAAAAAGAAGCAGCAATATCGGATATTCGAAACCAGGTTGCTGAATTTTCGGTGGAAATTGCCGAGAAGATTTTAAAAGTGAAACTGGAAGATACCAGGGAGCAGAAAAGCCTGATTGAGAAAACACTGGATGATTTAAATTTAAATTAGGTTTTCTCTAAGGGAAAAGAAATTGAATAGAAATGAATCTTAGTAAGATATCTGTACGGTACGCTAAAGCTTTGTTCCAGGTAGCTGAGCAAAAAAAAGTCCTTGATGAAGTGTCCAATGACATGGAGGTACTTTTCAATGCAGCCAGAGAGGTAAAAGTTTTTCATGACTTCCTGGACAACCCTGTTTTGCCACCAAAAGAAAAGAAAAATGCGATACATAAGATTTTTGGTGATAAATTAAATCCTCTTACTTTGGACTTCCTTGATCTGGTTATAAAAAATAATCGCCTGGATTTTATCGAAGGAATGGCACGTCAGTATAAAGACCGATATAAGAAACACATGGGAATAGTTGAAGCAGTTATTACAACTGTTCAACCCCTGGATCAAGACCTGAAAGAGAAATTCATCAAACTTATTAAAACCAGGATTGATAAAAAGATCCAACTCAAGGAAATATCTAATCCTGATATTCTGGGTGGTTTCATTCTCAAAATTGATGATGAACAGGTCGATGCAAGTGTAAAAACCCAATTAAATAATATAGAAAAAGAATTACTGCGCCAAAGTGTGGTGGTGGAATAAAATTAATTAAGGAATAAGAATATGGCTAATATTAAACCTTCAGAAGTTTCTGAAATTCTGAGAAAACAATTGGAAGGAATTACTGCCGAAGTTGAATTGGAAGAGGTAGGAACCATCTTGCAGGTAGGTGATGGAATTGCTTTAGCATATGGTTTATTAAATGTTCAGGCGAACGAACTGGTTGAATTTGAAAATGGAGTTCAGGGAATTGTTCAAAACCTGGAAGAGGATAATGTAGGTATCGTTTTACTGGGTCCTACAGAAGGGATTAGTGAGGGAGATTCTGTGAAGAGAACCAAAAAGATATCTTCAATCATGGTAGGGGAAGGAATGCTGGGGCGTGTAATTACTCCTTTGGGCGAGCCAATAGATGGCAAAGGTGAAATTACAGGAAAA
This sequence comes from Bacteroidales bacterium, assembly GCA_033791445.1. Taxonomy (GTDB): domain Bacteria; phylum Bacteroidota; class Bacteroidia; order Bacteroidales; family VadinHA17; genus JANTGF01. The sequence goes on from JASJGS010000010.1 coordinate 15,741, forward strand.
AGATATGAATTGCCATTTGAAAGGAAAGCACCTGGAGTAATTTACAGACAACCGGTTGACCAACCGGTTCAAACGGGAATAAAAGCCATTGACGCAATGATTCCTATTGGAAGGGGTCAAAGAGAATTAATTATTGGTGACAGGCAAACTGGAAAAACGGCCATTGCCATTGATACGATAATAAATCAACGTGAGAACTTTGAAAAAGGTGAGCCGGTTTATTGTATTTATGTGGCTATAGGACAAAAAAATTCTACCGTAGCCAATATTGCCAAGATTCTGGAAGATCATAATGCTTTGGATTATACAGTAATAGTTACTGCAACAGCAGCTGATCCAGCTGCCCTGCAGTATTTTGCTCCATTTGCTGGGTGTTCTATTGGTGAATTCTTCAGAGATACAGGAAGAGATGCTCTGATTATTTACGATGACTTATCAAAACAGGCCGTTTCCTACAGGGAAGTTTCTTTATTGCTGCGCCGTCCTCCTGGAAGAGAAGCCTATCCGGGAGACGTATTTTATTTGCATTCAAGACTACTTGAGAGAGCCGCAAAGGTTATTGCATCTGATAAGGTGGCCAAGCAAATGAATGATATACCCGAATCAATTCGAAAATTGGTTAAAGGAGGAGGTTCTTTAACTGCTCTGCCAATTATTGAGACTCAGGCTGGAGATGTTTCAGCATATATTCCTACCAATGTTATTTCGATTACCGATGGTCAAATATTCCTCGAGGCCGATCTGTTTAATGGTGGTATTCGGCCAGCCGTAAACGTTGGTATATCTGTTTCCCGTGTGGGTGGAAATGCACAGATTAAATCAATGAAAAAAGTGGCTGGAACATTGAAATTAGACCAGGCACAATATCGTGAGCTGGAGGCCTTTACAAAATTTGGTTCAGACCTCGATGCAAGCACAATGGCTACCTTGGATAAAGGAGCGAAGAATGTCGAAATATTAAAGCAGGGACAGTATGCTCCTGTTCCGGTTGAACACCAAGTTGCTATTATTTATGCTGGAACCAAAGCATTGCTCAAGGATGTACCGGTTGATAGTGTTTCTGATTTTGAGAAAGAATTCATAGAATTTCTCGAGTTAAAACACAAAAAGGTGTTGGATGAAATTAAAGAGGGTAAGCTTACAGAGGAGATTGAAAAGATTTTAACTGATACGGCCCTTGACCTGTCTTCAAAGTTTAAGATAGACTAATACAAAATTTTATAGAATAGCTGAATGGCAGGACTGAAAGAAATCAGAACTAGAATTGCTTCCGTATCCTCGACACGGAAAATAACATCAGCCATGAAAATGGTTGCTGCCGCTAAATTGCGTAAAGCCCAGGATAAGATTGTACAGTTAAGGCCCTACGCAAATAAGCTGGACGAAATACTTTCTAATGTGAAGAACAGCCTGGAGGGAGAGATGGATAATCCGCTAATCCAGGAAAGAGCGCCGGAAAAAGTCTTAATTGTACTTGTTACCTCCAATCGGGGTTTATGCGGGGCTTTTAATAGCAATGCCATAAAAAGGGCCTTACGTCTGGCTAAGGAAACTTATAGCGACCAACTTAATAAGGGCAATTTGTCCTTTTTTGCAATTGGGAAAAAAGGGGCTGATTATTTAAACTTATATAAATACCCGGTTGTTGAAGTGGACAATGAAATATTTAATCATCTTGATTTTGAAGGCTCTGCAAAAATAGCCCAGAAGCTTATGAATCAGTTTGTTGAGAGGGAATATGATCGTATAGATTTTGTTTACAACCAGTTCAAAAATGCTGCCGTTCAAATCTTAATGGCAGACACTTTTCTACCGCTAAAACTGGAAGAAGAGGAAAGCCCGACTAAACAGTTGGATTATATCTTTGAGCCAGATGAAAATTATCTAGTTCAAAACCTGATACCCAAGTCTTTGAAAATAAAAGTGTTCAAGATTTTAATTGATTCATTTACCTCAGAACAGGGTGCCAGGATGACTTCCATGCATCAGGCCACCGATAATGCCAATGATTTAATTAGAGATCTATCCTTACACTATAATAAGGCTAGGCAGGCTGCTATCACAAAAGAACTCCTGGATATTGTCGGAGGTGCTGAGGCTTTGAGATAAATTGAATACTATTCGCGTTTACCTTAAACAAATATTGTAATTTTTACACAAAAGGATTTAATCCTTTTTATTTAATTTGAAATGTATTCAATAGAGCAAGTAAGGGAATATATTGAAAAGTCGATTAACGAACTTGAGTTTAATGAAGAACCTAAGGAGCTTTATGAACCTATTCGTTATGTGTTTGAAACAGGGGGTAAACGATTGCGACCTCTCTTGACCCTGATGGCATGCAATCTTTACGATGAGAATCTGGAAGGAGCTCTTACACCAGCCCTGGGTTTGGAAATATTTCACAATTTTACTTTGTTGCATGACGATATAATGGATGAGGCAGACCTTCGTCGTAATCGTCCTACCGTTCACAAGAGGTGGGATCAGAATGTTGCTATTCTCTCAGGTGATGTGATGGCCATTCTTGCCTATGAATATATTACCACCTGTAAGGTCAATGTTCTTCCTGATGTTATCAAGGTGTTTAATACTACCGCACGACAGGTTTGTGAAGGGCAACAATTCGATATGAATTTCGAAACATTGAACCAGGTTTCCGTTGAGGCATATCTTAAAATGATCGAAATGAAAACCTCAGTTCTGCTGGCGGGATGTATGCAGATAGGTGCCTTAATTGGTGGAGCAGGTAAAAAGGATGCTGAGCTATTGTTCAACTTTGGCAGAGACATTGGAATGGCTTTTCAGATACAGGATGACCTTCTGGATACCTACGGGGATACTGAAGTCTTTGGCAAAAGAATAGGAGGCGATATTCTTGCGAATAAAAAAACCTATTTATTGATCAAGGCACTGGAAAAAGCAGATAAAAATCAAAATGAGATTTTGAATAATCTGATCAATGGATCAGTAAACAATCCTCAGGATAAAATTGATGCTGTAAAAAATATCTATAACGAATTGGAAATTAAAGAACTAACCAATAATCTGGCGGGAGATTATTTCAAAAATGCATTGCTTAGTCTCGATAAAGTCCAGGTTTCCGAAGAAAGAAAAATTCACCTGAAACAGCTTGCAGACCTACTCCTGAATAGGGATAAATAGCATTCTTCCTCCAAAAAGATTAGTGGTTTTCACACGGATTATAAGTTTTTGAAGACTATTTCTTATCGACTTTTTCCCATTCATATAGTTCATTCAAATCTTCAATCATTTTCACAAGATCTTTAAGCACTTCAGGACTATTGTAATAGTCAAGAATCTTCTTTTCCTTTCCATCATAATTAAAATATAAGTAAGTGGTTTGTAAATCCATTATTTGGGCTGAATAAACATCTTCCATCTCAAAAAAACCGGATTGTAAAAAAGCCAATTGTAGTTCCGTAAACTTTTGTTTGTCAAGTTTCATGGCATATACACCTGTTTTGGATACGTTTTCTTTGCCTTCATAAATAACCAGTTGGTTACTGTATATACTTACCTTATAAACAGGACAATTTCCCAGGCAGGGAAGTTTTTGAACTGAAATTACAACATTGGCATTTTGGGTTTGTTGGGTAACAGAACACCCGGTTAGGAAAATGAGAACTAAAAGTATCCTTGAATATTTCATGATTTTTTCTTTATCAAAAATATGAATTCAGTCACTTGATTCAGCAGTGTTTTTAAAATAATTGTATTTTTACCTGTATTTGAATGTGCCTTTTCCATCTTATCACGAGAGCCGATTGTTTATTTTAAGAGCGCTGTAGCATGAAAATTTTAAGAAACAAGATATTAATATTACTGATATTCTCAATAGTAGGAATAACAGCTTACAGTCAAAACAAATATCCAAGATTTCAGAAACCAGGTATTCCAATGGTTTGCTATGGCGATAATAGAGTCGCAAAAACTTTTGTCCCGCCGCCCAATAAGTTTCTGAAATCTTTATCCCCAGCAGCAGATAAATCAGCAGATATCATCGTAACCTACAATGGTTTTACCTCAGATGCCAGGAAGGCCTTTCAACAGGCAGTTGATATATGGGAGACTCTTATAGAATCACCTGTTCCAATTTATATGGAAGCCAATTGGGAAGACTTGGGTGAAACAACCCTTGGAAGTTGTGTAGCAGGAAACTATTACCTGGGATTGTTTCTGGGTGCCAGGCTTCCTTTAGCCTATTATCCTCTGGCTGTAGCTGAGAAAATGGCAAAAAGCGATATTAATTTACCTGGGGAACCCGATCTGATAGCTAACTTTAGTTCAACAGCCAGCTGGTATTATGGATCAGATGGCCAAACTCCTGTCGGTACTCATGATCTTGTTTCCGTTGTTATGCATGAAATAGCACACGGCATTGGTTTTATAGGGACTATGGGGCTTTTTGATAGCAATACAGGAGCATATGGAGATGAGAATGGACTGGTAATAGCCTATGATGAATATATCGAGAATCTATCGGGTATACCACTTGTTGATACCACTGTGTACGATAATCCCTCAAATGCGCTATATCAAGCCATGACAAGTGGTGCACTATACTATAATAGCCCCGTAACTTTGTATAATAATGCTAATACCAGGCCCAAGTTATGGGCACCAGGTGAGTTTGCCCCGGGTTCCAGTATTTACCATCTCGACGAATTTAAGTATTCATC